>DASYEA010000983.1:0-9173 GCA_036499265.1 Schlesneria sp.
ATTCAGCAGCATGACGGAGTAGGTGGGCATAGCGATTGCTTCATTTGGCCACCAGCCAACATGGGCTCGACGAACTGACTGTGGGAATTCGAAGGAAGTCACGCATGCTGGAGTCTAATCGACATCGTTCGGCGGCAACGCGAAAGCGCGGATTCACTCTAATCGAATTGCTGGTCGTCATCGCAATCATTGCGGTCTTGATCGCCTTACTGTTGCCGGCCGTGCAGCAAGCACGTGAGGCGGCGCGACGAACCCAGTGCAAGAACAACTTAAAACAACTTGGCCTGGCTCTCCACAACTATCACGACACCTACAACATCTTTCCTTCGGCCTCGACCGGTGCTGGCAGCGGTTGTGCATTTGGATGTGCCGGCCCGCAGTATGCACGAATCAGCGCGGCCGTGGCGTTGCTTCCCGGCATTGATCAGGCTCCGCTGTATGCCAACATCCAATCAATTGGCATCAACTATTCACCGTGGGACACTGGCTTTGCGGGTTGGAAGGTGCGGCTGACCGCGTTGCAATGTCCCACGTCGCCGCCTCATTATCAGGCCTCCAATCAGTATTCGTTCGGCCAGTCGAACTACGCCTTCTGTGCGGGCGATTCGCCTCGCATCAACAACCGCGATCCACGCGGGATGTTCTCGTACCAGTCCAGCGTTCGTATGCGTGATATTGTCGATGGCTCGTCGAATACCATCGCGGCCTCCGAGCGTGCCTATCCTTCGTCCGACAAAGACGTCTACAACATGCACAGCGGATCTGGCACAAGCCCTGCCGATTGTGCCGCGTACTACTCGACTGCCACCGGCTACGGTGCCTCGCCCGTCCCCAATACAGGTATGCGATGGAATGACGGCGGCGGTTCGTTCAGTTCGTTCTCGACGATGCTGCCCCCGAATCGAGCTCAATGCTACGGCGGATCGGACGAAGGAGACGGTTTTTACACCGCCTCCAGCCGTCACAGCGGAGGTGCCCACGCGTTGCTCGCCGACGGGTCGGTTCGCTTCATCAGCGAAAACATCGACGCCGGAACTCAAACTGCGGCACCCGTGACAGGTGGAGTCAGCCCTTATGGGGTCTGGGGCGCGCTGGGAAGTAAGCAGGGGAGCGAAGTCGTTGGCGACTTCTAGAGTTTCCGCACTTCTAAAGACTTCACAACAATTCGCCGACGCCACTTTGTAACGTGCAGCGAATGTTGCTCACCTAAGGAGATTCCACCGGTGCCTCGACGTTTACTGAGCTCATCGTACTTGATTCCAGTCTGCCTGCTCGTGGGTTGTTCGACAAAGACCGATGACCGCTGGACCGACAAACGTCCCGCTGTCGTCGCTGTTTCCGGCGTGGTGATGCTCGATCAGAAACCGCTCGGCGGTGCCATTGTCTCATTCTCACCAGAAAGCGATGGCACAACGACTGCCAAGCCAGGTGCGTCGGCCCAGACCGACACAGTTGGTCGCTTTAAGCTGACCACGTTCAAAGAAGGAGACGGAGTCCCCCCCGGTCGCTACCAGATCGCGGTCAAAAAGATCGAACGCAAGATGGTCAAACCCGGCGATGGAGGTGCCATCGCCGCCGTCTATGAAGAGACCTCTGAAGTCGCCCCTAAGTTCGCCGACCCAGCAACGTCAGAACTCACGGCGACAGTCGACAAGCCTACCAAGGACATCGTCCTCAACGTCACCGCCAATTGATCCGGTCGCAGTCGCCTTTGAGAGCGGCGGCACCGGCAGAAAGATCCTTAGTCCTCCGCGATTCGGCTAATCAGCGTTCCACCTGCTGACTGCTTACCGCGCACCTTCGATCATCAAACAGATTCAAATAGAAGACTTTCGCCTCAGCGGGAATCTTCGCTGACACTCTGCTCGCCGAAGCATCGACTGTCGCCGGCGCTTGCTCCCATTTTCGATCCTGCCAGCGACCGCTGTCTTTCGTCCAAGCCAATTCCGCACTTTCAATCGGCACCGACGATTCAAACTTCGCCCACGCTTCGTCGCCAGCAACTCCTTGCTCGATGATTCGCGGTAGGGGCTTCTGCTGCTTCAAGATCGAATCGGCGAAGACGCGGATCTCTTCCGGATTCTCACCGGCCGGGCCATGGCCGTGTGGCATGCGGACTCGCAGACACAGCGTTCGTTCGCCTTTCGGCAGGCGATACGACTTCTGCCATGAATCCATCGGGTAGGCGAAATCGTTCGTTCCATTCACCCACAGCATCGGCATCTTGGCATTGGGCAGATAGACCGACGGATCCCACTGCTTCAGCCACAGACCGGCCTTCTCGGGCCCGAGCTTCTCAAAACTGGAAAGCCACGCCGAGTTCTCGCCCAGGTATCCGCAACCATAAACCGGCGAAGCCAGTTTGAAGCGCGAGTCCACTCCAGAAACGATGCACGTCAGATATCCACCCCACGAAATCCCCGTCACACCAATTCGTTCCACATCGACTTCGGGATACGACCGAATCAATGAATGTGCCAACGCGGCAGCGCTCACCGCCTGATATGTCCATTGATCTTGGACGGGATCATCAAGCTGCCCAAAGCTCGCATCCCAACCCGGTGGGCCTCCTTGTTCGTGTCGCTTCCAGTTGCCATAGGTTCCCACGGGAATGCACCCGCACAGATCCATCGCGATTGCCGCATAGCCACGCTGATTCCAAACCTTCACCCAGCGATCAAACGCGGTACCGCCGCCGCCATGAATCAAGACCATGGCCGGAAACTTCTTGCCCTCGTCGCTCGGTTCAATCTTGGGGACGCCGTAGTACGCAAAGACGCGCGTCGGCTTGCCGTGATAAGGCAGCCCGGCGTAGAAGAATGCCTTCACACCTTCCACCTGCAGATCATCCGCGGGAAACACTTCCGGCGGCTTTGACAACTCCTTCAAATCGAACTCGACGCCGGTAGCCTTGGATGACGCATCATCAGCCCTCAGTACATCTGACGAAAAGACGCCACCGATGACCAGCAGTTGCCAACAGAGCACGACAGCCCAACGCATAGCAGTTCCATTCTTCAGAGTTGTCTTCATCAATAACTTTCCGCAACCATCTAATAGAGCGCAGCAATCGGTTGCCCCGAACTGATTGGGTACGGCCGGTTGGCACTGTCGTGAAAGTGGCCGCCAGGATCAATTCCCAACGCGTGAAAAATCGTCGCCGTCACATCCCAGGGACCGTACTTCGCCGAGACCGGATAGGCCGCGTGACGATCCGTTGCCCCAATCACCGTGCCGCCACGGACTCCCGCACCGGCGAACACGATCGAATACGCCGCCGCCCAGTGCTTCCGGCCGGGTGTCGCACCCGCGAAGTTTCGTTCGAGCGCCACCAGCGGAGCTCGACCAAACTCGCCCATGCAAATGACCAGCGTACTGTCCAACAAACCGCGCTGGTCCATGTCTTCCAGCAACGCCGAAAAGCTCTGATCAAACCGGGGCAGCAGTGACTTTCCCATCACATCGAAGATGTCGTTATGAGTGTCCCAGCCATGCTGATCCAGATCATCGGGATCTCGGTCCTGACCGCGATTGGAATGGTTCCAGACAACAGTCACCAGGGGCACACCCGCTTCGATTAATCGCCGTCCCAAGAGACAGGCCTGACCGGAACGATGCCGCCCATAACGATCTCGAATCTTCGCTGGCTCGGCGTTCAAATCGAGTGCCTGTCGCGCCGCAGGCCGATCGAGCATTCCAAACGCCTGCTGATAGATCGTCTCCATATCGGCAGTCCGAGACGAACTGGAGACTCGCAGACGTTGTAACTCCGATAGCAGCCGCTGCCGCGTCAGGTGCCTTTTCGCATCGACATCGTCCAGTTGTTCCAGCCCCGGCAAAGCAGGGTGGTCGGTCGTCATGTCCCCAATAATCAGCGAATCGTACTGCCGGCCCAGTAACCCGGCGTATTGTCCGGGCCCCGGTTCGAAAGGAACCATTGCCGGGCCGTTCAGCATCACTGATGAACGCAGAAACGTCGTCGCCGGTCGCTGCTGCTCCAGCACGCAGCCATAGAACGGATGATCCGATTCTCGAGGCGACGGATTCGACGACAAACGTGAGTGATAAACTCCCGTGAGTGCCAGATACAACGCTGAACCGTGATCAAGATCGTCATGCGACATCGATTTCACGATCGCATATCGATTCGCCAGTCGAGCCAGTTGCGGCAATCGATCAGAGAGAATCATCCCGGGAACAGCAGTCGAGATCGCCCCGAAAGCACCGCGGATTTGCGACGGAGCGTCTGGCCGCGGATCCCACGTTTCCAGTTGGCTCTGCCCGCCACTCGCGATCACCACCAGCACCGACTTCGCGCGACCAAATCCAGCAACGACCTGGCGCGAAGACGTATTCCCGCTGACGCCTCGCTCGTTGCCCGACGCCATCCGCTGCCGCAACATCTGCGTCAGCAGCGTGACCCCGGCTCCGCCAGCACATAGCAGCAGGCTGCGTCGTTGCATCTTGTCCCTCAACACGTCGCGTAAGTCATCCGACTGGACCCATCGAGTTGGAATGGTAGCAAACCTGGCGTAGAACGCACTGCCTGAAGGAACAGGGGCCGGTTGCCACGACGATGCTAAGTCTTACTTCATCACGAATTCACAAATGCTTCCCCTCTGGGTCGCAGCCTCCGTGAATGGTAATTTTCCGACCGGTCGGTACGATCACAGTCGTTCGCTTCCATTCAATCACATCCCGCGATTCGTGGGCTGCGACGGAGATCACCATGCGCCTGACTTTCGTTGTTTCTATCACCGCAGGACTAGCGATTGGACTCGTCTGTTCCTGCTGGTTCGTCCTGCCTGTCGCTCAATCGCAGGAAACGAAACCCGCCAAAATCGCCGACAAGGCGAAGGAACCGGACGAACTCGAAGCTTCGGCAACGGCGTTCGAGGCAGCCTTTAACAAAGGTGATGCTGCCGCGATTGCCGCCCAGTTTGGCGAGAATGCGGAAGTTGTCGACGAAGATGGCAACGTCGTTAAGGGACGCGAAGACATCCAGGCTCGATTTGCCGAAGTCTTCAAGAAGTACCCCAACGCAGCGATCGCAGTGCATGTCACGTCGATTCGGAAGCTCAGCCCGGATGTCGCCGTGGAAGATGGCTACAGCACGACGACACTCACAGCCGACGAACCTGCCTCGCGCAGTCCCTACACGCTGGTCCATCTCAAGCGAAACGGAAACTGGTTGATCGCGAGCGTCCGAGACTTCCCCGAAGAAACAGATGCCACCCCGCACGACCATTTGAAATCGCTGGAATGGCTGCTCGGCGACTGGGTCGACCAAAGCGGCGACTCGAAGGTCGAAACGTCTTGCAAGTGGTCCGATGACGAGAATTATCTAATGCAGGAATTTGAGATCAAACTGCGTGGTGGTCGTGGCGTGCGGGGCATGCAACGCATCGGTTGGGATCCCGTCCGACGAACGATTCGCGCCTGGGCGTTCGACCATTCAGGCGGTTACTCGGAATCGACTTGGACCCCGGTCGGCGAAGGTTGGATCATCAAGTCCGAGGGCTATACAGTCGACGGAACTGCCGCTTCCGTCACGCGCACGGTCACTCGAATGGGCCCCGACGCCTACCAGCTCGATTCGACGCAGCGACTGCTCGGACAGGAATTGCTTCCCGATTCTGCCGTGCGAGTCGTCCGACGCCCGCCAGCACCAAGCCCACAAAACCGACGCATCTAAAACCACCCCGACATCGCCCCCGGCTTCCGGAGCTTGATCGAATATGACACACACCTCGCGAACAATGGTGATCGGTGGACTGACTGCAGTCCTCAGCCTGTCGATGATTTGGCATCAGTCCGCGTTTGGCATCGGTCGAGGCGGCGGCGGGGGAGGCGGCGGAGGTCGGCCGGGTGGTGGTGGTGGTGGTGGAATAGGTGGCGGCGGAGGGGGCGGGGCTCGCCCATCAATGCCAGCCGCCAGGCCTTCAGCGCCGGCTGCTCGTCCAGCCACGCCCGCAGCGCGACCAAACGTCGGCAGTGCTCCCAGCTTCGGAGGTAGTGCTGGCAACCGGCCTAACCTTGGTAATGCAACCCGTCCCGCAACAGGAACACCAGGCGGCGCAGGCAGTCGGCCTGCCATCACTCCGGGAAATCGGCCTGATACCGGCGCTGGCCCTGGCAACCGGCCCGCCATTGGAACAGGACCTGGAAACAATCGTCCCGGCACAGACCGCCCGCAAATCGGCACGCTTCCCGGTGGTGGCAGTCGCCCCGGTTTAGATAACAGGCCAGAAACTCGCCCCGGCACAAACAATCGTCCCGCGGTCGACAACCGCCCGGGAATCGCGAATCGCCCGAATACACTCCCCGGCATGGACAACCGCTTACCAAACGCTGGCAATCGGCTTCCGAATCAGGGCAACCGCCTCCCCAATGGCGGAGCCAACGTGCAGGATCGTCGAGACAACCTGCAAACGCGACTGCAAGGCGATCGGCAGAACGATCGCCAGGATTGGCGAAACAACAACCGCGAAGACTGGCAGAACTGGGCCAACAACAATCACGGCAATTGGTATCACGGCTACAATTACGGCGGCTGGTGGAACCACGGCTGGAACGAACATCCCGGCTGGATGGCATTCGGCATGACGACCTGGGGCCTCAACCGCATGGCCTGGGGTTTTGGGTTGGGTGCCTATTCGAATCCATACTACTCCGCCCCAGCCACGGCCGTTGTTTACGACTACTCGCAACCGATCGTGCAACAACCAATCTACGCGGACTCGGGAACGCCGGCTGCGGCCCCTTCCGATGCCAGCACATCGGCACTCGATCAGGCTCGATCCGATTTTTACGCGGGGAACTATCCGTCGGCACTCGACAACGTCAATGCTGCCCTCAAGGACGCGCCGACGGACGCAGTCATCCATGAATTCCGATCACTCGTGCTGTTTGCCATGGGCCGGTACAACGAAGCGGCCTCGACAATCCATCCGGTGCTCGCCGCCGGACCCGGTTGGGACTGGGCTACGCTTGTCGGACTCTATCCCGCCGTCGATGTCTATACCGAGCAACTTCGCAACCTGGAAAACTACACCAAGTCCAACCCCAATGCCGCCGATGCCTACTTCCTGCTGGCCTATCACTACCTGACTTGCGATCACAAAGAGGCAGCTCACAAAACGTTTGAAAAAGTCGTCAGCCTGCAGCCCAAAGACACGATCGCCGCCGAATACGTTCAGCTCACCGCTTCCGAGCCCCCAGCGTCCGAAAACCCCACTCCACAACCACCCCCTGTCGCCGAAATTGCCCCCAATAAACTCGTCGTCGACAAGGATCTGATCGGCAAGTGGAAGGCCTCCGGCAGCAACGGCACCACATTCTCGCTCGACCTGAACGAGCAGGGCGAATTCGTCTGGGCCTTCACACAGGGAAAAGAGACGCAAACAGTGAAGGGGGTCTATGCCATCGACCAGAACAAACTGGCGATGGAACCCGACACCGGCGGCACAATGCTGGCCGACCTCACCAAAAACGGCATGGGCTTCCACTTTGCCATGGAAGGAGCCCCCGAAAAAGATCCGGGGCTGGACTTCACGAAGTAGGCTCGCGTCGACAGATTGCAACCATGTCTATTGGAGGCCCCCCGAACAACTACCGGAACGCCCTATGGATGAAGTACCATTTCCAGTTGATGCCTTGGAGTTCCTGCAACACACCCGTTACGACGTTAATGCGACGCGTGTACTCGAATTAATGTCGATGAGCTTCCACTGGTCTGATGAGAAGCTTCGCGAGGTTGGAAGGATCTGTCGCTCTCACGAAAGCCATGCTCATTTTGCGGTGATGGAGTTTCGGATGTCGCTGATTATGGGGCAGCCGATTGAGCACTATCGCAGCATCTGGAATCAATTATCAGCGGCGTGCCCCAACTGACCCGGTTTCCGACCTGAGCGATGTAGTCCGAGCCTGCGACAGGAATGGGAACGAGAAAAGTGGCGTACATGCGTTGCATTCGATCGCGACCTTCGCAACTTAGGAACCGAGTCCCGCGACACGGCCCAATAGCGAGTGCTTGCAGACATCGCTCTGGAAAAAATCGTGAAACACTTATGAGAGAAGGAGATACAGCGAATCGCACCCCCGCGCATTCGCCTCGTCAGATTCTCATTCGCAATTGCAGGTCTTCGCTTGAAGCGCCGCCCGGCGGACAGTAGAATCCCGACCGCCTCGCCTCTATAGCTCAATTGGTAGAGCATCTGACTCTTAATCAGCAGGTTCTTGGTTCGACTCCAAGTGGAGGCATTTGATTAAATCTGTGCCAGCAACGCACGCCGAACGACAGCCCTAAGTGGGTGTGACGTCCGGCGTGTTGGCATTTCTGGGGTCCTGATCAGGAGCACGAACCATGATTGAAGCCCAAGTCGAATTGCAGATCGACGCTCCGAAAGGAAAACAGTCCGCGATCGCGGTGATGAACTTCGTCTGCGGTCCGATCCCAGGTGACGAGTTTTTCGTCGGGACGCATCCGGAAGAAGGGGTGATGATCCAAGTCACTCACCGCTACTTCGACGAAGCGGGTGCTCTGCACCTGAACACAGAAGAAATCCAGCTCGACGACGCCGCGATGGAGTTCCTGATCAAAGCAGGCTGGCACATCGAAGCGGACGAAGGCCACGAGTCTTAATTCCCGTCGACCGTTGACTGTTCCCAAACAGAAACGCAGAGAAAACCCGGTCGTTGCCGGGTTTTTTCGTTGGCAAGTTGCCCGGCACACTTACCTCTCGACTCAGTGAGGTTCACTTCGACTCCAGATACTTTCTGGCGATGGTCTCGCCCAACCACACAATGCCGCGGGTGTCGATCACGAGTTGCTTCTCCTGCTCCGGCAGGTTGAAGACCTTGATATGAATGAGGTGCTCGTCCGATGCGGTGATCCGATCGAGTTCCTTCGTCACATCGATCTTATTCACCTGCTTGTCATCCGTGGGGGGTTGCTGGCTGACGTACCAGTTGACTTCTGGTAGCTCCAAATCTTTTCGACTCTGCTTCACCAGTGACATCAGCCGTTTCGGCGCTCCTTCGCGGAATGGTCCCCAGGACATATCGTTCTCTCCGAGGTGATAGAAGATTCCTGCCAGCTCAACCTGATGGCCTTTGGCTTCCAGTTCTTGGACGGACTTGCGAATGAACTCGATAAACGCCGGGTAAAGGTT
>DASYEA010000984.1:0-6613 GCA_036499265.1 Schlesneria sp.
CAAGAAACGCCACACGCCCCCTCAACCGCCCCACATCAAATCGGCCAACAAAACACAACGTGAACTCGCCCAACGACTAACGCCGCTGAGTATCGCATAATGATTGATGGCGTTGAGTGGCACCCGAAATGTTTTTTCGCAAGCAGAATCGCGCACACTCATTTAGCAAGAGATGCACTGGCGATGAACGCCGCTGAGACCGGTCTAAAAACGAACAAACTCCACCGCGACGTGTTCGCGGTAGAGTTTGCCTCGGCAAGAAATCGAAATCGGTCTCGTTACTTAATGCGTGGTATGGGAATCACCTTTGGTGCCGTATCAAACGTCCACAGATGCACAGGTTGGGAATCTCTTGTTGGGCCGGGAAGAAACTCGATGTGGTTGTTTCGAACTTTTGGCAATTGTTCCAGCTCTTCACTGGTCAGTTCCGCGCGGGCGGCTCGGCGCGCCGGACTGACCGCACGCAAGTCAGGCTCCCACTTGGGACTGTAATGCTGGCCAATCACCCGGATCCGCGGATCGTCGGCGGAATCGAAGCCACCAATCGTCACGATAGACTGAAATTTGTCGTGGAAGACGTAAGCTTCATTCAGTCCAGTCGATCCACTCGTGCCGTTCCTTCTGAGAAACGCGACGAGTTGATTGGCGTCTTCACCAGCGCGATTCAAATCGAACTCAAATTCGCCTGCGACTCTGGGTTGCAATAACCCTTGTCGACCCTTAGTTGCGTTGTCCTTGGTGGTCACAGATTTACCCGCGAATGTCGCCACTTGTACTGTGAATTTATGAGGATTCTTGATGAGCGGATACATCACTCCGGAGTTCAAAGCTTTCGTCTCTTTGTCGACTGTTTTCTGGACCATGTCCTTGGGGTCGATCAGCGGATTGATGGTCATGAACGCACCCATCAGCGGACCGCGCTGGGCCGCGTCGGCTCGCACGATGGCACCGCTCTTGGTGTCTTTCAAGAACTTGGGTTGGAACTTCTTCACAAAGAGCAGCGTCTTCTGACCGACGCCGTCGTCGATTGCTTCATAGTTGCCAGCCAGAACGCAGATCATGTCGCGTTGAGCGGCATAGATGCGACGATCGTCTCGTCCCAGACGGTCATGAGTATCGATCTCGCCTTTGACAGCATCTTGCGAGTACGAGTAGGCGGGTATTCCCTTCTCGCGCAGCTCGAAGACCAACTCGGCTGCCGCTTGTTCGGCAGTCAGACCATCCTTGCGCAGGCTTTCATCGCGGACGTTGCGAAAGCTGGTCACCATGATCATCCATGGCCCATGCTTCTGTGTCAGGTGATACGGCTTGCCGCGCACGTTCTCGATGGCATGAGATTGCGAGGCTGTTGATAGGGATAGCGCAGCGAATAGAACAGTCACGGTCAATTTCAGGGTTCGCACGACTAACTCCATCCTTGGGTGGCGAACGAAACACAAACCATGAGCGCAGGGTCTGTCTGTTGGCATCATGCCACAAACGATCCCGCGATCAGCGAGACGAAGCATCCGCAGAATGTCCCCCGGTCGATCACCGATAGGTCCATCGCTGAAAATGTCGCCGACTCTGGTAAATAGCTAAAGTTTTGGGAGAAACCATCCGACGCGGCGGAAATTAGCAGCGGCGAGGAATCGTGTCCAGACGTTGTTTTCGATGCGTTGCGGCATGCGGCGTGCGTAACGGACCTGACGATGTGAATGTGCCGTAGGTCGGTGGGGTGGTGAGCAGGTGATCGGCGAAAACCGGTCGCTTGAAAAAGCCGGCGATTCAGCACGAAACACTTGAAACAAAGGGTTTCAGTTCACATCCGATGATTTGATTGAAGCTAGGATGGCAACGATCAGGTCATTGTAAATTGTGCCGCGGCAATGCGGTGGAATTTGGAAAAACTACAAAAGGCACGGAGGCCGAATTTATGCAGCGGACAGTTTCGCGCTCGCAGTCGCTGGTGGTTAGCTCCACTGATCTCGCCATTGTCCCGCAATCTCCTCTTTCTGCTGCAGCCTCGTGGAAACTGCTGCTCGCCGTTGTGCTCGTCTTAAATTGCGGGCGTATCACCAGCGCCGACGACAGTAACATTCTCTTGGATTTTACGGCGACCTGGTGTGGTCCTTGCCAACAGATGAGTTCCATCGTCTCGAAGCTGGAACGCCAAGGACTTCCTGTTCGCAAAGTTGATGTCGATCGCGAATCAGCACTCGCCGCCAAATATGGCGTCTCATCGATTCCCTGTTTCGTGCTGGTTGCGAATGGCAAGGAGGTGGATCGCGTGAATGGGATCACCAACGAACAAAATTTGCGGACGATGATGAGTCGACTGCCAAAGGATCTTCCGGTTGCCGAAGCGAAGCCATCTCAACGTAGCAATCCCAAAGCGGGTGGCCTGGGTCTTCCAATCTCGTTGTCTCCGGCCGGCCAGGAGTCGCGCCAGACTCCATTTCCTCCAATCGATCTCGTGGGCAAAACGAAAGAGCTACCTGAAGCCAGTGCGATGATCGTCCGCGGTCAGGCTCCTGAACAGGATGCCTTGCGATCAAGCGTGCGAATTCGCGTCAAGGATGGTTCGGCAATCAACTATGGTTCAGGGACGATTATCGATGGCCAGGCGGGACGAGCGATCATTTTGTCGTGTGGACACATCTTCCGAAAGTTGTCCAGCAGCGCAGTGATCGAAATTGATCTCTACACGAATCCAAAATCGGCCAAGCCAGAAACTGTGGTCGGCCGAGTGCTGCTGACAGACATGGATGCCGATGTGGGACTGGTTGGTATTAGCTACGCGCGACCCTTGTCCAGTATGCCCCTTGGAATCTCTGCCGGGGCCCTGGCAGTCGGTGATTCCTTGTTCAGCATTGGCTGCAGCGGTGGAGACAATCCCTCTCGTGAAAACGTTCAACTGACCCGGCTCAATAAATATCGCGGTCCCGAGAATCTGGAGTGCACCATTCGCCCCATCAAAGGCCGATCCGGTGGCGGACTGTTCCGTGATGATGAACTCGTTGGTGTCTGTATCGCAGCGGATCCAGAACATCCCCGCGGCCTGTACACTGGCTTGCAGCCAATTCTGCAACTCGTAGACAAAGCTGGTTTTACTCACCTGTTGCCTCGATCACGGACTCAATCGAGCGCTGATCTAATCGCAGAAGTGGACGAATTGAAACGGGCCACTCCTGAGTCGATGATCCCTGGTCCCGCGGTCGCAACAACCGACGAAGATTCCATCGCTGAGATGCTTGCTCGGCAACTGGGTGAACTCGAACGAGGCGTCGTCGGTGCCGGAGCCTTGAGTCAGGTTCCTGATGAGTTCGCCGGAGCGGAAGTCCTGTGTGTCGTGCGCTCGAAGGTGCCGGGGAAGCCGGACCGAGTGATCATCGTCAAGCAGGCGAGTGATCGTTTTCTGGGAGATCTGCTCCAGGGGACCGATCCTGTCGACAGCCAACGGATGGCGGCCGACCGCCCGTCAAAGCGAACGACCGGTAATCCCGGTTCACGTGCTCCCATCGAAACCTCAGCTGAATTTCTGCAATATCAGCGAGATCTGAGGTAGTCTGGCGAATCGAACGTCCTTGGTGTTGCCTGCAGAAATTGCTCAACACCAGGGACGGTCAGCGATTCGACAAGACGACGCTGGCTGGAGGCGAGATACTCATCGGGTGGGGACCGGAAAGCTGGTGCCAAAGCGGGCGGACTTCGCTGCACGCGATTGTTCGCGTGCGGAAAACTCAAACTTGTCGCGCAGGCCAGTCGCCGTGCGGTTCAACGATGAGACCTCGAACCGGCTAATTGTTCGAGCACCAACTATTGGCCGATAAAGCTGGCTAGGTCGGCGAGAATCGCTTCGGCCGTTTTTTCCGCGGCGTCGCGCGACATGAATTCGCCACGGCCTAAACGGCGGCGAACTTCCTCGATCACCTCTGCTCGCACTTCGGGGATCTCGTGCAGCGATCCCACCAGTGCCGCTGTTTCGGCCGAGACTGTCGATTCGGATTCGGCGGCTTGGTCCGTGCGCGACGTTGATGCGGAGGACGATCCCTGTACCGGTCGTCCGATCTTTCGCCCGTTAAGCGGGTTCCCTTGGAAGCCAGGATCGATTCGCATGCTAGCACCCGGGCCGGTTTATGCCGACGAAGAAGGATTCGGACAAAAAGAATTTGAACTTGGGAAAAGGCGGGGCATATTTGCTGGTTTGGGGTCTTTGGTCAAGGTCAACTCATGCCGACGGAAACAACAGAAACGCAGGATGTACCGGATGGGCAGGACGTTCCGTCAACCGGCCTGCGTGGCTTTTCGATGCTCTTCGTCGTGATCGCCGTATTTCCAATCGCCTTGGGAATCGGCTTCACCTTGCAAACGGCGACGCCACCTCCCGGAAAACTGGATGCCGCCGAACAGCCCGCGCCGCCAGTTCCCAACCAGATCCAGCAGCATCTCCCTTTGAAACCGGGCCCGGATCGGTCGAAGGGGGATGATTTGCTCCGTGAAGGACGCCACGAAGCCGCCCTTCATCTCTATAGATCGTTAGGGAGTGCCGATTCCTTGCGGGTAGCCGCAGATTTGTCGATCCGAATGGGGTTTTGTCAGGAAGGATTGGGCCAATGGGACGAGGCATTGGCAACGTACCGATTTGTTGCAGACTCGCATCACCCCGTCCTGGCAGTCTGCGCAACGCTTAGCCAAGCCAGGATCTGGATCCGGCTGAATGACTTCGATGCCGCGGAACCTTTGCTTCGCTCCCTCTTGCTACGATCAGGTGACGGTCTGCCTGCCGGGATGAAAGAAGAAGTCGCCTTACTGTATTCGATCGTCGCTGCCGAACAGACGTTGCCAGCGAATAGCCCGCTGACGGCCGGGCTTTCGCCGGTCAGCAATCTGATCGAATGGTCGCAGGCCGAGATTCTGAAATGGGCGGATGCCACGCCAGATCAACCGGCGACAGCAGACGAAATCAATTTGCGCGTGTCCGCGCCTACCAAACCTGTCGCTGAAGCGGATCTCGCAGACAATCAGGTCGCTGCAGCGACTCTACTAGGGGAACCGTTCCGAATCACCGCTCGTCAACAATCGATCAACCAGATTGTGACACGACTGGCCGACGAATGTGGTTTCCAGTTGGAATGGTCTGACGAGGCCCTCGAACAACGTGCCTCCAGCCGAGTGCTTGATGTCGCGGTTCGTGATCTTCCACTGAGTCTGGTGTTGTCGTTGTTAAGCCAGGAAGTTCGAGCGACATGGACTTTGCAGATGCACACGCGAACACTGCTGATCACCACGACCAATGGCGAGGCTGACGCGCTGCAAATCCACAGATCGGCAACGATGTCACTGGCTTCGGCTGTGGCGATGTGGCCCGAACATCGTCTGACAGCGCCAGCAAATTTCGCGCGAGCACAGCTAGCTGCCGCAGACTCGCGTCTGGTGGATGCGGCCGAGACCTATTCCGCGCTGATTGGTAAATCCGTCTCGCCACTTGGCATTCGTGCGGCATTCAATGCGGCCTTGGCGTACCATCGAGCGGGCGATCTGGTCGGAACCTGTCGCATGCTGGAAGTGATTGTGCATGGGGCGCCGGGAAGTGATCTGCACACCCGATCGATGATCCTCTATGGCCGAGCGTTAATGGATCGTGGCGAGTTCCGTGAAGCGGCTTTTCAATTGAAACGAGCGGCGAGTTCGCGTCAGACTCCTGACGATCAGGCCCGCGCGGCCGTCTTCCTGGCGATGGCATTGCTGCTTGATGGCCGACCTCTGGATGCTGGTGAAGCTCTCTTCGCGCATCGACTTCAGTTCCAGGATCGATCAGTTCGGAACGCGGCCGCATTAATGACTTCACTTGCTCGTTGGCGAACAGCAACAACCGCCGGCAAGGCTCGCGAAACCGCGTTCTTGTATCGGTCGATCGTTGCCGTGGATGGCGATGCCGAATGGCTGGGACCGACGGGGCAGTTGTTGCTTGGTCAGGCGATGCACGAAGCGGATCTCGACGATCGCATGTTGGAACTCTATTCCAGCGTCTTAGAACACGGTGCCTGTGAACTGGTCGAAATGCAAATGAAGTTGGCATTGGCCGACTACCGGCGAACCCACGATCAGATCCCAGACGCCAAAGTGATCTGGTTGGAAATCTATGCCATGGATCGTCCCGAGTCTGTCACAGCTGGGATGCGATTGGCGCAGCTCGCTTTGGACGAACAGGACCTGGCATTGTGCCTGGAACTGTGCCACGCCATTCAAGAGCGCGATCACGTTCCGAAAACAGAGCTATTGAAACTGGCAGGCCGCGCGTATGACCTGGGGGGCTATCCGATCTTGGCGGCACACTGTTATGCGGGCAAGTGGCCTTTACCATAGCGCACCACCCGGTGGTTCCGTCGGAAGGAGCAGAGCTTTGGCAGCAAGGAAGCCCTTGCCGACGGTCTTTGACGATTGCGCGAACGCGAGCTAGTATCACACTCTCATCAATTCATCTTTCTGTACGGATACGGACATCCGCGAGCTTTCTATCCGTCCGATTCCAATGCATGCTTGCGCCCACGCAAAGGTTGCATGAGCACGAGTCTGTGACCATTTCTGGCAATCGCTTGAATTACCGTCTGAACTAGATTTCGGAGTTTGC
>DASYEA010000985.1:0-4820 GCA_036499265.1 Schlesneria sp.
TGAGTGATCTCACCGTTAAAAGACGACGGCTCACCGGCTTTCGGTGAAAGATTGACTCGATTCGCCGCATCGCTATTCACGCCTGAGAGATTTGCGAAGCCCATCGTCGGAACAGTGCCGCTACAATGAACGTCAACCAGAATCTGTTGACCGTAAGGGATGCGAACTTGATTCGTCTTGCCCGCGGAGAACACGGGGACTGTCTGACCATTCACAACAATATTTTGGATCTTCGTCTTTGTCGGGTAGTGCGCGGATCCCAGCAAAAATCGATTCCAGAACGCGGCAGCATGACCGGGAAATGCGAGTGCCGCGACAAGGACGACCAGCAATGTCACGCCCAATATCGACGCTCGCTTCGGAAGTGGGTGATACGAGAATCCTTGAAAGACATCGAGTGACGGACTGAATTCGGCCACGTAATCGACGACCGCTTGTTCGAGCCGCGAAGAACCCCATGCGGCCGCTTTGGGATCTTCGAATTGAAGGGCGGCGACCAGATCGCTATCGATCTTGTGCTGCTGTTCAACAAATAAGGCCACATCCTGGTCGGATTCCTTGGTGGAGATCAGCGGCCACGCAAACCGACGAATCGCCCAGGCACCACCTGCCAGCCATCCCAACAAGACGACCCCGCGCAACACAACCGGCAAAGTTAACGACCAGTCACACCAGAACGCGGCGACCAGCAGCCACAGTGCAAATGCGAGTGGCGCGCAGACGGCGCTGCCCCAGCGTACGGCGGCTCGTGACCGCCGAAGGCCGCTAAGTCGAGTTCGAAGAGTGGCAAGTTTCGTTTGCATCAGAATCTAAATCGTCTTAAGCCAGGTTCACAAGTTTTCGCACAAACCATTCCACCATCAGGGCCGTGATCACCACGCCGAATGTCAGCCAGGTGCTCCAGAGCGGCAGGATCTCGACGCTGGTCTCACGCAGTCGCGGTGCTGAGAAGTCTTCCGTGAATTGATCAACATCGGTCAGGTCATAGGCTTTGCCGTTCGTCTCGGCCGAGATATTTCTCTGCAACGAAACGTTGCGAACGGGATTACGCCGCTCGACAGAAACGTTCGCCACATCAAAGTTAATCTCGGCCGCTTCATTCGCGACGGGATCGGTGACTCGCAAGCGATATTCGCCACCGCTGAACACCGGGATCCGCGTTTCGAAGACTCCAGGCTTTAGTTGCGGGATGCTGAAGATCTGAGACCGATTCCCGTCCGAATCGCGGTCGGGGCGTATCAGTTCGGCAACCAAGCGATGATCCGGGACGTCCTTCGCATCGAGTGGTTGGAATTCTTTATCGTAGGCTTCAACCGTGATCAGCACTTGATCGTCGGCTCGATACTGCGGCTTGTCCGTGCGAACGACGAATCGCTTGTGGCTGCCCAAGGCGTGGCTTAAGCCCAGGCGATGGATGAGCTGACCCCAGAACTGACGATAGTACTCTTCACCGTAGAGTCGTCGCAGACGCCACATTTCGTTGAAGGCGAGGTATACGACTTCACCGCGGCCATACTGTCGCACGGCGATCAGTGGTTGCGGAGTTTTGCCGTCGACGCACATTTCTGTGGGGTGCTCGGCCAGGACTTGCGTCCCTTTGATTTCCAGACGGCGAACTGGTTGGAACCAGGGGAGCTTCCCCATATTGTTCCAGCCCTTGAGATTCTCCTGATCGGTCTGACCAAGTCGCATGAAATCATATTGAGCAGCGATTGGAGTGAGGGCCAACCGGAATTCTTTGTCATCTCGACGTTTGCCATCAGGGTCGACGACCACGGGAAGCATGTCCGCCAAGGCCGTTTCGGCCAATTGCCCAGGACCAAAGCGAGGTCCTGCCATCACGACCAGACCTCCACCGAATTGGCTGACGAATTCTTTGGTCATCTCACAGAAACGCGAAGTCAGCGCGGACGCGGGCATGTCCCCCAGGAAGATGACATCGTTCTCGAAGAACTGACTGCGAGGCAGCGTCAGACTCGGCAGGAACAGTTCATTGGTTTCGCGAACGACGGGATCGGCCGAGCGAATGAACGTCCGAAAGCCTCGTGTCCCCACCAATTTATCGCGGTGAAAGACCTCTTTTACAAATCGCCACTCCCAGGTTGGCTCGTATTCCACAAACATCAGCCGCAGGAAGTCATCGATGATTTTGACTTCACGCTCGGCCTTGTTGTTCTGAACGACAACTTCCCCTTCGACAGGATCAATTTCGGCCGTAAAGATGAATCGGCCAGTGGACACGGGTGTGTATGGGAATTCCACCTGCTCGCTGGAACCGGAGATCGTCACCGTCTTCTCGCCCACCAATGTCCGCGCGGGTTCCTCGCCTGTCATGTCACCTGGTTGATGAGCGTAGAGTCTGACGTGAACTGATGTATTCTCCAGTTCTCGTTGGCGCACGGTCACATTGATGGTGGACGATTCGGCCTTCTTCATTGTGGGCGGTGCAAGCAGGTCGACACTCAGATCGATCGCCGTCAGTGGACCGACGCCGACGGTGAAAATGGGAACTCCCAATTTCTTCGCAGCGGCCAAGGGGGGCGTGCCAGCGTTCTGATCGAAGTCGCTGATCACCAGCACGGCGGCCAGATTGTCCGAAGCATGCTTTCGAGCCAAGTCTTCAAACGCATCACCCAGTGCCGTGACCGAGCCTGTCGTCTGCCAATCCACATTGGTTGGGACACCAGTCTTGGCGTCGCCCGAATTCAGTGACCGCACCCCTTCGGCATCGGCGAATGTGAATAATCGCAAACGGTAATTGGCTTCCAGTCGTTCCAGCAGATTCTTGTCTTTGCGAGCCAGCATCGCCCTGGCATAGTCGGCGCGCGCCGGCCGTTCTGCTTCTCGGGAATGCGACTTCTGATAGGCAGCCAAGTCCACTGCTTTGGCGAGTGTGTCACGTTCCTCGGCGGGGAGTTCATCTGGAATCGACATGCTGTCGCTACCATCAAGCAACATCCACAATACCGGCTTCGGTTCGCTGATGAAGATCAATTCCAGCGTCGGATCGGCGAGAATCAGCAGCAGTCCACACAACGCGACAGCACGCAAAGTTGCGAGTATCAAACGAGTTGGTCGATGCCCGCGCGCTTGCCAGCGAAGATAGAACCAGACGGAGAGAGCTGCCAGGCCAATACAGCCAAAGACGACCAGCGCGGGTTGCGCGTGAGCCCACGCCGAGCCAAACGACACATGCGCCGAGTCGATCCTCGACACGTTGTCGTAACCCAGCATTCGGCCTATCGTCGACATCCAGTTCATTTCCCAACCTTGACCAGTAGCGCTGCGCCAGAACTAACTCTTGATTTCGCTCGACGCGGAGTTCTTCCGACCGAGCATTGGCCACGCCAATACCAGTTGCTCCAGCAGCAAGCTTCCCAGGACGCAGCAAGCGAACAGTTTCCACAAATCCTGTCCACGTCGCGTTCCACCTTCGACCTGGATCGGTTCATCCGCTGTCAGCACACGCACGTGCTCGTGCCCCAATTTCTGTTGCAAGTCGGCAACCGGAATCGTCAGGAGGTTCGATTCCGTTTCTGCCCCGTTCACAGCGACTGGAATCTCGTCAATCGACGCCGACGCCGAGCCAGGTGCCGCTTCGTCTGCTCGTTCGGCCGCGATCAGATACGTTCCAGCGACGACGGGGCGACGAATCAAGACTCCAGAAATATCCGAGCCGATCGCTTCCAGGTTTAGCGGCTCGCGCTGTCCTGATGGCCGCGTGACGGTCAATCGCTGATTGTTTCGCCGTTCCATCGGCACCGCGATTTTTTGTCCCGCGTGAAAGTTACGAACGGGAAGCGTCGCTTCCATAAGTTGGCAGAAGGTGCGGTGAAACATGTACATCGCGCCCGAGCCGCGCAGCAAGTTCCAATTGGAGCTGACGCCGCTAGTGAACATCACCACGCGACCCGCTCCGATTGATCTTTCGATAACGAATGGAACATCGTTCTTGTCGAAAGTGGCCAGCACTCGCGGCATGCCACGTTTCGCCAGATCTGCAGGTGCCAAGCTACGATCGACGAGCGGCATGGGGGATCGCCAGTTCCACCACGCGGGTTCAATCGAACGGTATTTCCGATCCTCTTCTGAATCACGCGCCGAGGCTGTTTGTTCGGTCGAGCGAGCGGATTGGCGCGATGCGTACTGTTCGAGGAATGACTTCTCTTCGGTGAGCCGCTGCATTTCCCCTTTCTGCATCGCATCCAGATTTGCTCCAGTGACTTCGACCTTCGCGGCTTTGAAGAACGGAGTCGCTTCGAAGAGCGAAGCGAGCGATTGAGGATCTTCGCCGTCAACTTGGAAGAAGTCATGTTGCATTGACGCGAATCGCGCAAAGAAGGCCTGCACTTGTTGAGGCGCTTCTTCTGGAGTGACTCCCAGCGCCTTTGCATCCAATGGGGCGGGTAGAATGCCGCGCCCATCCAACCAGGCTCGTTCCTGCCAAGCGACGGAGTCGAAGTGGGCACCCGCCAGAATGACTAACGGACCCCCTTGCTGAACAAATTCCCGCAGTATCGAGACCAATCCTTCATCAGGTCGCTCAACACCTGCGATGACGACCAGTCGAGCCGATTCCAGCAGTTCCTGAGTCACCTGCTCGGGCCGGGCGTGTTCGATGTGGATCAGTCGTCGTTGCGATTTATCGCTGCTTGACCGAGGGGCCATCAGATGGCGCAAGGCATACGTTTCGCCAATCTTGTTCTTTTCGAGGTTCTCATCGTCGCCATATTGATCCACGAACACGACGGGCAGCGAGGCGACGATTGGAACGACAATCTGCTGATAGTTATCAGAGGGCAATTGATCGGATGATTGTC
>DASYEA010000986.1:0-5008 GCA_036499265.1 Schlesneria sp.
ATCCCACACTGCGAAACGAAACGCTTGCAGAGCGGACTTGGCGTCGCCGACTCCAATTGCCAACTCAAAATCAGCTTTGTTCTTCCAGGACAATTCGAATTCGAATCGTGCCTGAAGAGGAATGCCAAAATCACGGCGGATGACCGCTCCGTCCTGCGAACTAACGAGCTGTCCCGCGTCTTCTTTCCAGCCCTTCGTTCCACCCGAGGCATGCCAGCCTGTCAAACCGCTGGGCCCGAAGTACAGGACTTCCGTGCCACCTTTCCAACGATACATCCGGCGCAGGTTTTTTCGATCAACATGCAGTGGCCCGATACCCGTAATATCAAGCACGGCTTCGTCTGGCTGCAGTTCCACCAGCGATCCAAATACAATGTCGCCGCCCGCCAATTCAAAACAATAGTCGCCTGCTGCCTGTACTTGTTTTCCCGGGACCGGAAATTGAACGGCATTCAGGTATGGGACAGGAAATTCAAACGGCGTAGCGAATGCGGGAGACTGCCATATCAACCGGCCATCACCAACGGAATCGAGCAGTCGGCCAGTCACATGATCGACATTGGTCAGGTGAATCACCGCGCTGTTGGCATCAACCAGACCTTCAGCCGAGTCCGCAGCAGCCAACGATAGCATCCAGAACGCTGCCAACAATGTGGCCAAGGCACTAATTCGCGAATTCATTGTCAACATGGCGTTCCCACAAAGATCGACGATGAAGTCAGCGTTCGTAGATTGGTAAAAAGCGGTAATTCAGAGCTAAAGCCAGCAGTGACATCGAAGTCCCCACGGTTGCACCGAACTGGCCCTGAAAACTGCCATCAGGCAACTGGCTGGTTTTCAATTGTCGAACCAGCAATTTGTTCCACTTCTCCCAAGCTTCGACATCGCCTTGAAATAGTGCCTGCGCCTGATAGTAACGGGAGTACTCGGCATAGTGCTGTTGCGGTGCGTTTTCGAGTCGCTTGGTCAAGTAGGCCAGAGTCGCTTTGAACTGCTTCAAATCTTTGCGCCGGGCCACCGCATACGATAGCGTGGCAATCGAGATGCGAGCGAAGGATTCATCAAAGCCGCCGAACCCGCCCGAGTATCCCACTTGCCCGCCATCTGACGTCATCGAGCTGAAGTAACCAATCGCTTTGTCAATCACTTCGTCAGGCACTTCGATACCTGCATTGCGAGCTGCAAGCAGCCCGACCAGGACCGCTCCGCTGACAGAAGTGTCGGCGTCGCTCGAGTCGGGAGAATAGCGCCAACCACCCAACGAGTTTTTCTTCTGCGACGTGATGGCGGCACGGACAGCAAGTTCGAGTGAAACGCCGATGGAACGCCGGTTCACTTCCGAGCCCGTCCACAGATTGCGGTCGTCAACTGTTCCATACGCTTCGGACAGCGCCAGCATGGCAAAGCCGTGGTGATACATGCTCTGACCAAAATAGCCGGTCCCCGCGTTTTGCTGGCTGATGATACTGCGAAGAGCTTTGCGGACGTGGGTGCTATACAGGCCGAAGTTAGGATCTTCTCCTGATGCCAGCAGAACCATCAGAGCCAGCCCGGTGACACCTGGACCTTGCTCACCGCCACCGCCCTTCCAGTCGCCAGCTTCCGTTTGCGAGTTCGCCAGATACTGCAGTCCACGGTCATAGATCTCACGAACGTCACGCGGTACGACTTCACCGACCCGAACGGTCGGGGGTTGCGCCATCAGCGGCGTCGACATCACGCCAACCACTGCAACGACAAGCAGTCCCGTCAGACCCATCACGACACGCATCAGTTTCGCTCCGTAGTGCGGCGTTCCGGCTTCAAAGCATCGGCGGGGACATCTGCTTCTAGTGCAGGCAAAGCCTGGGCCTGGACTTCGATCACCTGGACATCAATAACTTCCGCCGCTGCGGCAGCCTCGATTCTGAGAACTCCGATGGCCATGTTAATCTGGTTCCGAATTCCCTTGGCGCCGCCACCCTTGGGGGCATCGATAAAGCCATTTTGTGCCAGGAACTGCTCCATAGCTTGCCCTTGATTCAACTGCGGCTGCATCAACTTCCATTGTCGATCATTCAGAATGGCCTTCAGCTTGGCGGACGGAAGCTTTGAGAGCCCATAGAACACCACTTGTTGATCCTGCTGGCCAAATCGCAACGGTAGAGCTGTCTCTTCCAGAAGCAGTTTGGCGATCGCCTTGTGCTGATCGTCTTTCAATGCCACCGTGTCGGAAAGCGAAACCAACGAAGTTTGGATACTGGCTCGATACCGGAAGTGGCGGCGTTCTTCCGTGATTTTTTGATAGCGCTGCTGCTGTTCTTCGTTCAAAGTCGATCGCAGAGTCTTCTCAAACATTGATGTTTCATTGAACAAGCCAGCTTGCTGTTTCTGCTGCAAGGGATGGATTTCCTGCCATAGCGCGTTGAACGCGTTCTGATCTTTTCGCACCTCCAGAAACTTCTTCCGTAGTGCTTCCACTTGATCGAAAAAACGCTTCATATCCCCTTGAGCCGCTAAAGCCAGTTTTTTTCGTTGCAGATCGGAGAGATCGCAAGTCCTGTTCAACTCATCCAGCTTCAACTTCAAGTGAGAATTGATTCTGGCTCGACCGGCTGCCGCCGTGCCGCTCCCTTGAAAGATCCATTGATCGAAATTCGATTCTTCGATCATGAAGCCGTTATTGGCGTTGGCAACAGGAGCGGGGGGTTCAATATCGTCTTCCGTGGCCATCGCAACCGTCGAAGCAATCAACAATGACAGCCACGAGAGGGTGACTTTGATTGAGGACCATTTGGATTTAAAATTCATATCAACTCCCGACAGATCACCTCATTCGGCAGGCAGGACGCGAAGCATGGCTGCCGGCCTGGCTGCACGCACGTCCGGCTTTCCGCCCCACCACCCGTCCTCTTCAACCTGGGCACCGCCGCCCCAGTACCCAAAGTCCACTTTTTGTAACCCATTCCAGACCGCTTTCTGATCTGCGTTGAGATGAGCAACAACAAGGTCGTCCGGAATGAGAGGAAAGTACTGCTCGCCGTAAATCGACAAGACCAACCACTGCTCCCACTGATCTTTCCAACCGCTTGCAATCGAGGCTTCGACCGCTTCTCTTTGCTCGGCCGTCAGACACATCGCCGAATCAAGTCGGGACAAGGCTCCGAGGATTGCGGCCTGCTTACGTCGTTCGGTTCGAAGATTCAGTTCGTCAGTAAACTTCTGCATCGCTTCGGGCGATAGTGTTTCCTGCAATGCCTGTTTCAAGGCCGCACGGATCAATTTGCGAGGCTCGGGTTGCTGAACCGCTCGACCATTATTCCGGCGTCCCTGCTGTTCCGCCATTTTTCGAACAGCATCTTCCAGTGCGGCATCGCCAGCCGCTTTCACTTTTGGACGCTGCTCCGGAGTCAGATCGCAAGTATTTCGGATGAAATTGAGTTCCGTCCACAACATGGGTTTGAATTGCTCCGTGAACTGTGGAATCCACTGTTGAACCTGAGCGTCAGCAACCTTCAGATCGATATTGCCCTCCAAGGCCTGGACGAGCGGAGCCACCAGATCCTCGAGCGCAACCGCAGCCCGAACTTTCTTCTTTTTGACAACGGCTTCAGGTTCGTCCGACGCTTTCTCGACCGCAACGACACCAGGTGGGGCGACGAGGACATCGATGGCAACGGCGATCGCCGGTTTCGGTTCGTCAGCCACGGCCAACGAGACGACTTGTATCATCAGGATTGCTGCAATCGCCAATCGAATACGAACTACTGCCATCGCTGCCTACCCGATCTGAAAACCACGTCGCGTCTACGAACACTTGTAAAACCGCTACTTCGTGCCGTCACGTTCCAGTCGATTGAAGTATTCATCCAGTCCCGCGCGGAACTCCTCGGGGAACGCCGCTCCAGACTCGCCCGTTGATTGCGATACGCCACGATCTTCGCGGACTTCTTTCTCGTTGACACCCGAACCAATCAGAGCCAGTGCGGAATCATTGGTCGTCCCGCCACCACCCCCACCTGGTGATGAACCGCCGCCGCCTCCGCCACGGGGATTGATCCGTTTGGATTGCAGCAGCAGTTCGATCGCTTCTGTTTCGGCAGCGATCGCCAGTTTGCCGGTGTCAGGACGATCCAGGATCTCAGCCGCTTCCAGCATCACACGTTCGACTTGATTCAACAAAGCGATCTCTTTGCCGAATTCTGATTCACCGTCTGGCAATTCGATGATGCGGTCCGTCAACTTTGAAACGCGTTCTGACAAGCCGTCCTGGGTCTCGCTAAGCTTCTTGGCTCGTTGTTGGAAATCGCTTTTGGACAGCGCTTCGCGAGCCTGTTCCGCGACACGTGTCTCTTCTCGCAAATTGACCTCTGCCTCCAGGATATGCATTGCTTCCAGCACGATGGAAGGAGGCAGGCTGCTTTTGGATTTGCAGCCCGGGCACTTGCCACAGGATGCCGGATCGACAAGATCATCGGCCCAGCGATCAAAAGTGTCGGACCAGAATTCTGCCTGCGCCATCGAAAGACCGGTTTGGCCGCGCACCTCGTCACCGAGTTGTCGCAGACTGCCAACAGCATCCTGCTCGCGCATCTCATCCAGGACTGTTTTGAATCGCTGGAATCGACGCCGTTCAAAATACGCCTGCATGTCGTCCATGATGTTGGACAGATCCAGGCTGCATTTCGATTCCTGCTTGGAAAGCTCCTCAAGGACTGGCTTGGCCGCGCCACCGATTTTACCTTTGAGGCCGAACGTCCCACCAATCTGATCGTTGATCTTGCCGGCGATGACGTACTGCTGCCGCGAGGCTGCTTTCAGCCGCTTGACCAGCGTGCTTCCTTCGAGGTTGGCGAGCACCTTGTTCAACTCATCCGCGATTTTGTCGAACTCAGCCAGCAAGTCCTGCTGAGCCGCCACGGCCTCATCGAGTTTTTCGTTGGCGGGTGCCGGTGGTGACTTCTTCCCGCCGCCGCCAGTCACTGTCGTCACTGGCAGGGTCAGGCGAGCCTTCGAGTTGCTTTTGGAC
>DASYEA010000987.1:0-3263 GCA_036499265.1 Schlesneria sp.
TTCAATGCGCCGGGTGGCCGCCTGTCTGCGACATTTGAATCGTTGATCGAAGTCATCGACTACGAATCTGAGATTGAAAAGCAATACAAGGATGCCAGCCAGCAGTTGGCTCGAACGGCCGTCATCGAGGAATGCGTTACGGCACTGCATCAATATGAGCAAAGCGCGGACCGACCCAACTTGACCGACTTCCTGGAACAATCGTCGCTCGCCGGCAACGATCGTGACTTCGGCGAGAACGACGACTTCGAAAAGGCAGCGGTCAAGCTGATGACGCTGCACAGTGCGAAGGGGCTGGAGTTCCCGCGTGTGTACCTGGTCGGCTGGGAGGAGGGGATCTTGCCGCATCAACGTTCCGTCGACGATGAATCTCCCACAGCCGTGGAAGAAGAACGTCGCCTGGCGTACGTCGGTATCACGCGAGCCCGCGACCACTTGACGATCTCTCACGCTGTCACCCGCATGAAGTGGGGCAAGCGCCGCGAGAGTGTTCCGTCGCGGTTCTTGCGCGAGATGTATGTCGAGATCGCCAAGAAAGAGGCCGGAGAGCCGGCAGCCGATCATTAATCGTGCGTCAGTGTTTCGCGACAACTGGTTTGGCGCGGAAATGATGCAGCGTGTGGCACCGAATCGGTGCTGAAAGATTACGATTTGGCAGGATTTGTCAGTCCATGGCAGGAAATACGGGGTGTCCGTTGTTTTTCCGCGATCAGATCCAGTTCGGGCGTCGCCACAAATTCGTGTGCCGATGGCCGGTACAGAAGGGTGCTGCAGCGGTCCGGATCGCATTGATTGTGTGATGTAAGTCACTGAATTCTACTGCAATTCTTCCCCTTGCGCGGGGATCGCGATGGTTGAACCGCAGGCATCGGCCAGACGGGTTGCCGGCGCTGCTCGCACATCTCCTTATGCCACAGATTGTTTGACTCGAACTAGACGGCAATTCGAATAGTTTCGAAATAACGAGGAAAAATCCGCGCGACTCGACGAGTCTTGGGCCCAACTGGCGAAGGTGTGTCTGACAATTTTTGACAACCCAGGACAAATACTGACAACCGGTGACAAAATTGCTCTGTTTTTGGGCGATTTACCTCAATTTCGCACCTTTTTGTGACAGATCAGCTTGATCGCCAACGTGGGTTCGTGATCCACATGTGAAGGCACAGGTGAACTGTCGGCGACTTGACGATTCGAGTCGACGCTTCGGAAACCCGCAGCTTGCGGACTGTGGGAAACCGCACTAATCTTCGCCCCTCAGCCCGCTCTGTATGACGTCATGTCTCACGCAATTCGCGACGCTGGCTTACCGATTCTGATTTGGAAGGTTGGACCGTGAAAGAGCTGTTGATCGTGATTGCCATTGTGGTGATCGGCAGTGAAGTCGTTCGTGCCTACAATGAATTCGAAGAGCCACAGTCATCTCGAATCTTGCGTCTTGCGGCCGCTGAGCTATCAGAGCCGAAGTAGATCACACTGTTCCCAAGTCGTGCTCGCGCCCACGGGTGGCTTTGCGTTGCCAATGGCTAGTCGAGTCATGAACAGCCCGTTCACTGACGCTGCGTGCTGTCTTTCGTGCACGTTTTTCTGGCGTCGAAGGCCAGCAGAAAGAGCCATCCTGCTGATCAGGACTTCTTGGGCCATTTCAGGTGACGATGCAGGAAGTCATAGGTTCCTTGCCCGTTGATCGTATGCGGGCCGTTGAAGAATTCGATTTCGGTTCGATCGCCGATCCCCAGTTTGTTGTAGTGACGCCGCACCTTGGCGTACTCGAAGGCGACCCATTCGTCGAGACCCACGCCGTCATCGTGGCCTCGTTCGACCATGAATGGTCGTGGTGTCATCAGCATCGACAATTCGGCATAGTTCGCGACGTGGGCCATGTTCCATTCGAAGATTTCGTATTCGTTCGTGAAGACGTAGCTGAATGGGTAGTCCGTGGAAGCGTTCTTGGTGACCCATTCGTTGTAGTCAGCGGAGCAAATCGACAGGCAATATCCGGGCTCGCTTTCTTTAGATGGGAGCAACGGAGGAACACGGACCGCCGTCTTGCCGCCATAGCTGAGCCCATAGAAGGCGAGTCGATCTTTGTCGACGTTCGGGAGTGATGCCAGCCACCGCAGGGTCACGAGGTGCTGGGGGACAATGTACGTGAAGAGAGATCGCCCGAGCGGATTGGACTTGCGCTGCAGCGTGCGGAAGGCGTCTTTACCGCGATAGGGGTTTTGCGGGGCATAGACAATGAAACCGCGTTTGGCGAGTTCCGCACTGAAAGACTTATAGGGACCGTAACCTGGTGTTCCAGGACCGGTAATGGTGTCCATCGGCACCCCTTCCAAGCCGTGCTGGCACACGACCACAGGCCGCTTTTCACCCGGCTTGATGTCACTCGGCCACAGGAGGATTCCTGCGGCGATCACGTCGGGATACGTGTCGAGCACCACTTCGTAGCCGGTAAACTCTTTCTCTTCAAGGACTTTGCGAGTCCGTGGATTCGGCGGCATAGTGGGATCGGGTAGCTTGCCGATCAGTTCTTGATAAACGTGTGTGCGTAATTGCTCGCTCGTAGCGACATACTTGTCGAGGGACGATCGATCTGCGTGAGCGAACAATTTGTCGCGAGTCTTGTACGAGTTTCGGAGCAGTTTTTGGGTGAACTCGACCGCCTCCGCAACTTGACGTTTCTGTACGGCGGCAACATCGATTGTGTAATGAGGAGCTTCTGCGGCAGGTCGAACATGCTCGGCAAACCTGGTGACTCCAAGATTCTTCGCAAAAGCCTCAGTCGCCAGTCCACTGCCTGGGATGCCCTGGCCATCAGCTCGATTGTTTATGAGCTGAACTTTGTCTCCGGCACCTAACTGTTCGTAGATTGGTCGGAGCCTTTTGAATTCTGCTCTAACAGCAGCCAAGTCGGCTGTTTTGATTGTCCCGGGTGCCGCTCCACCGCGTCGACCTTCTCGAATAGGAAGCGGACCGTCCGTCTCAGGGATTGCACAGGCTTCGAGGACCAGTGGACGAGGCGCAATCATCCCGGCAATCTCGGCGTCGCCGAACTCGGTGAGCAAGTTCCAGACGTTGCGATCGATCGGCTCTTGCCAGACCTCTTCGCGCGGTCGAAAGTAACCGCTGACCATGGCCGCATCGATCCTCGTATCCAAAGCGGCGCTATACATTGCCGCTTGGCCACCATCGCCGATGCCGGCGACTCCGATTGGCAGTTTAATCTTCGTGTCTTCGTTGGTTTTCTGAAGCAAATCGACGGC
>DASYEA010000988.1:0-3734 GCA_036499265.1 Schlesneria sp.
CGGAGTCGACAAGCCCATTGGAGTTTCTGAGTATGAATTGACTCGTGCCTTGCCAATCAATCTTCGTTCCGCGCTGCCAAGCGTAGAAGAAATCGAAGCTGAACTCGGGGAATCCGAACCGACGGGTGAATCAATACCGCGACCAAAAGGACCCAATTCGGTCAAGAAGAAAAAGGTAACGAAGAAGAACAAGAAGCGGAAATCGTCCTGATGGAAGGAACTTGGAAGAGCCATGAACATCAAATTTGCAACGACACTGCTCAAGCGAATCGGGCACATCGATCCGCCTGGTTGCCTTAGCGATTTCCTCGAACATCCAGATCCTCAATACCGAAACACGCGCAGCGTTGAGGTCGGATTCGTCTTGGAACATCGGTTCGCCTTCTACTATTGGATCAAATGCAAACAGGAACTCCAACGCCGGCGAACGAATCCGAATGTCAGCGATGAACAGTTTACTCCTCCCGATCTCGTGACTTGGGATTGGCACGATGACGTTGGCGGCGAGTGCGATTTCATCGAAAAAGAGCTGATTCAATTAAATCAAGCGGACCAACAGGAAGTGGCCTTTTTCTGCTGGGCCGGACTACGGCAAATCAATGATGGCCATTGTGCATCTGCCTTATCTGGCTGGCCATTCAACTCGGATTGAGATCGCAGCGTGAGAGTGGGTCGATCGATTCCCGAACTCCCGTAAGTGGCACCACAAACAAAACTTCTAATCCGACCAGTAGCGTTGCAAAGCAACGCAACGAGATCACGACCGCAAAACAACACACTCTTTCCGAAGCTGAAGCAGCATTGATCTCCCTCGAAGATAGCCAATCAAATTGGGGTGAAACCAATGGGCGATATCTCGCCATTTTAGAGTGTTTGCAAAGTGGCCCAGACGCGCCGCCTCCGTCCTCCCTGCAAGAGCCGAAGCTGGTCGCGCTTCGAATGCGGCTAAGCAATGGCCTTTTTATGGCGGCGCATTGCGAATTGGACTCAATTCGGGAGGAGACGCAGAGTCGCAAGTTCACTGATGATTTGACGTCCATTGCGTACGCTAAGGAACAGGCGCATCGCATCGCGAGCCTACTCAAGTACTTTGCAGTACACGATGCACTGCTCAAAAGTGTAGCTGTTAGCAATGGTGGAATCTACCAACGTAATATAGATGATCTGACTAATAAGGCGATGGACATTCATTTGGTTTGTGTGTATAATATAGTCGTAAGTACTATTATAGTGTCTGTTGATAATCCAACATGTTCAATTGGTGGTGCTATGGAATCGTTGAAGATTTCGATCGCGAATGAGCCTGGTATTTCAAATCACCAGAGCAAAATTGAGGCGGAGTGTCGCAAAGGCGGCGTCGACACATTTGAAGCCGCATTGAGAACCCTTAATTCGGCGAAGACCTTTGACGTGCGAGTGGACCCAGTTGCACCGTTGGATGAGATACAGACTTTGTCCTTAGCGTCGGAACCGGGGAAGACGTCTGAGAATTCAAGAATCGCGATTCCGATCAAGGTATTCGAGCGTCGTGCAACGAAAGAAGAATCAACAATGATTGTGTCTTTGCGAGATCGGTCGAATAGGCGCGAGGTAGAATGGTCCGCTTCTCTTGAGGCAATATGGCCTATTATCGATATCGAGCCAGATGTGAAGAAGCGGTTGTCGAAGACGATCGAGTTACGACCACACCTAAAGGGTAAGGTCGGTGAAGGAACTGGCAGACGGCTTGTTCAAGTGCAGCTTTCTCTAACCGATGGTGACAGAGATAGTCTGGTGCGCGCGCGGGCAGGTTTCAGAGAATTCAAAAGAAAACTCATCGAGAAGGGCGTTTTGAAGGTGGCGGGGGACGTCAAGTGACGGACGATTCTGGGATTGGTGCGCGTCGCGGTTCAACATCTTGGTATAGTGTGTTGGGGATCGGAGTCATCGCAATTCTGTCATTGGGGCTGATGTCTATATCTTCGTTTTGGCGTTGGCGCGATCTTCAGGGTGAGTCAGCTGCCACTCCCAAGGGCAGAGGAGCTATCATCAATGAACGGGAACATAGCGAGCCACCCGTCGATAACAAAGCGCTCCGCGATTACAAGGAACTTGTGTCGTTGCATGGTTGGGGAAAGTCGGATTGCCAAACCGAGTTTGGTCGCCTGATTACTGAACGTCATCGTAGCGGAGTCGGCGAAGAGTGGGAATATGCGGAAGCGATAAAGCTCTCAACGGGCATGTGTTCCGATCAGATCGGCGAGAATAAGCTTGTCGCCGCAGGAGTCGCGAATTACTTTGGAAAGCGGGACAGCGCGCTTTATTTGCGAGACAATCTGAATTCGGAGTTTCCCGAGGCAGCTCCGAACAAGCATTTGAAAACATGGAGCAAATGGTTTGCAAACTTGGACAAAGTCCAAGGCTGCACGATGGCGCGTAGGTATTTGTGTGAGCGCAGCGCGGATGTGTTGAAAGTCGTTGACGCGGCAAAGCCACTTGCACTAACAAATGTGGATGAACGGAAATTCCGACTTCTAAGCTTGGGCGTCGAAGCTTCGGGAACGCGATTTGCGCAAAGCCTTCGATGAAACCACAGACAGTCCGATGCCGTTCGTGTTCCCTTCAGAGTGCGACGCAGTCGAGAAGTTGGCTGCAGCTTGGCCAACCACGACAGGCAAATCTTTCAAGTTCAATCCGGTTGCTCATGCAGACGCGAGGGAAATGGATGATTTGGAAAGGGAACTCCGTGCCGAGGGTTCTTCAGGTTTTGGCGGAATGTCCGAACAACAGCGTAAGGCTGCGACGAAAGTGTATGATTCACTTGAACGCCTGCTAGAGAATGAAGGAAAGCGAACCAGCCGAATTCATCGTGAGGATTGGGACAAGAATGTACTTCTGGCGTCGGGGGCACATCCAAGGAGTAATCGCGTATCTGGCAATCATGTGGCGATCGCATTTGCAGATGAAGTTGACGCTAGTTCATTACTCGTGCCAAATACCCCAAGCGGGGTGAGCGGCTCTCGTCGACGGCAGACATAACCCAACGTTCTCGGGTATTTTCCGCCAGACCGAATCAGGTGGACACCCGTCAGGGATAAAATAGGGACGGAACGAGCAATTCAAACGCAATTTGGGAGCAATTCACTTCGCGTGGACAACTTGCTAGAATCCCATGAATTGAGGGGAATCCAACGCAAATGCGGTGTGGTATCCCCGTAAGTCCAATGGCTCGGTTTCAGGTTCAGGACCTAGTGCCTTAACAGGCGTGCAGGTTCGATTCCTGTCCTGGGCATTGGTTGAAAAAGGACTTGAAGCAACTCGCTTCAAGTCCTTTTTCTTTTCCATCTCGAAAGTGGCAGCCGGTTTAGTTTGACTGCCTTGCTGGTGGGGCTGGCCTTGGTGGGGCGAGTCCGACGAAGATTACGATGCCGTCGCCGCCGGGGTTGCCGGCCGTGGTACTGGAATCAATGTCGAACGAAGGCTTCCAGTTGTTGAGGGCCCACAGATTTCCGGCCTGATCGATCACGGTGTTGGTCAGTCGCATCATCGGCGAAAAGCTGATGGGGCCTTTGCTACCGTACAATGGCGTTCCATTGTGAAGCAGGACCTGGCTTCCGGCGGACGGAAGTGTGTAGCCGCTCAATGGTGTAATCTCATCGCCCATATTCTTTCCGGGTGGGCGAGTGGCGGCGTTCGCTCCGGCGAGCTTGGTGATCCGGGCGTTGGTAAAGTTGCTGCCGGTTTTCAAGGGGCCG
>DASYEA010000989.1:0-5377 GCA_036499265.1 Schlesneria sp.
CCGCTCCCAAGCCACGGTAAACGCACAAATCCCGCCCGAACTAATTCCGCAAGTGCCGCGGCCCTCAGGGTCGTCGGTCAGTTTCAGCTCGTGCTTTGCCGTCAAACCAGGCAAGGCTTCTTCGACCAAGAATCGAGCGTACTGGTCGCCCAGTGAATCGTACTCAAAGCTGCGATTGCTTCGCGCCGCTTGTTTCGGTTCGGCAGGTGGAATCGTCCCCGGATTCAGGAAGATCGCGATGGTGACGGGCATTTCCTTCCGATGGATGAGGTTGTCGAACACAACCGGCATTCGGAATTGCCCTCCCGCATTGACGTAAGCGCTGCCGTCTTGAACCACCATCAGACAAGCTGGCTTTGAGCCGTCATATTGGGCCGGCGTATAGATCCAATAGTCGCGTTCAGTCCCCGGATAGATCTTGTCACTGATCAATTTGCCTTGGACGATCTTGCCCTTCGGCACCCCCTCTTGAACCTGCGAATCGGGTCCCAACTGATAGTCATCCGCCGCGAATGCTGTGGTGGCGAATAATGCGACGCAGATGGCCAGAGGAACGAGCTTCAATATCACGATGACGATCCTGATGGAGGTAGTTCTCGCAAGTGGGATCGCTACAGTAAGCAGACGAATTGGTGAACGCAATTGTGTAGTCGAGATGCTCGACGACCTTCGCGCTATGTGGCCACACTGGTGACCAGGGCAGCCACAAGAATAGCGTAGGTGAGCAGGACTCCTGCACACTCGCCTAAGCCCAGTGGTGAAGAGACTCGTTGAACGTCTTCCTTGCCCGTTGGGCCCTCCGCAGTGACAAAGCCGCGGGACCATTCGGTCCCATCGATTCGCCGCCAGTGCGTGCGCGTTTGATAAAGTGCAAACAGGATCATCGCGGCACTCAGGATCGCAGCCACGATCAGGAGGACGGGCGTATGAGCGATCCCTTCTTCAGTTCCCGCAGTAAAGCCTGGGATCGGAGCGTGTTCACCATACTTCATCGCGCCGAATGCCAAGGCGTTATTCAAAGTATGCAGCAGTACCGCTCCCCACAGCGATTGCGTGGTCAGGAAAACGAACTGCAGGACCAAGCCTAGCATAAACGCGCCGCTGGCTTGAACCGGATGAATATGCATTGCCCCAAATAGCAGCGCCGTGATCAGCGATCCACAGTAAACGCCATAGCGAGACACCAGGCCACGACTGAGAAATCCACGGAAAAACAACTCTTCGCCAACTCCCGGAAACAGGCAGCCGGCTGCAAAGATCAGCCACCATGACGAAGTCGAAAAATCGGCAAACATCTCCAGCATTGAAAGATTCGGGAACAGGTACTGGACCCAATTCGTGAATTCGCTCGTTAACACTGCCATCGGGACCGAGGCCAGCGCGATCAACAGTGCCTGAGTGGCCGACATCCCGCGCAACCCCATGCAGCGAGCCGTCTGCTTCCAGAACAGGGCCAGCACGACCGCGAATGCCACTGCCATCGTTGAAAAAGAGGCGACCGGCAACATCCACGAACTGGCCGACTGTGACAACTGGCGGGTCAGTTCGTCCGGATTCACTGGTCCCTGATGTTGAATCACCAAGCCCACAGCGATCACAACCAGGAACGCGATTCCGATCCCGACTTGAGCCGCCATCAACAAAAGCATCCACAACAGAGATAGAAAGAATCCCGGTCGTTTGAATGCCCCATCGAAGTGATGTCGTCGCGGCGGGTCAGACGGTATCAAATCACGGTCGGTAATCTCAATCGCATCATCAACAGGGATCGACTCCAACGGGGTTGGGCGGGCTTCTACCGCGGGGCTCGCTTCCTCAGGATCCATCTGGAATGCCTCCAACCAAGCCAATTGGTTATCGGTGCTCTCGGTCACATTCGTCCCATTTCGATCAGGACAAATGTGAAAGGATCAACTACGCAACTCCACTACGGCCGACGAGGCCCGCGACGTGGCGGGCCGTCTCCAGCGTTGAAATCGCGACGTGGAGGCAAACCCGGCATCGCATGAATCACGCGGCCGCGAATCTTCACTCCGTCAACAGCGGCCATGATGTGCTCGGCAAACTCGGCGGCAACTTGCACGAAACTCACCGTCGCCAGAATCCGAATCCCGCCGATCACCGTGCGAGGAACATTCGCTTCGTTCGCGATGCAACCGACAAAATCGCCCGGCGCCGCCCCCGCATTGTCCCCCACATTAAACTTCAGCCAGATGCCTGTCTCGTCGATGCGCATGGGCGGCCCATCGTCGGGTCGTGCCGAAGATTCACGAGACTTCCCGGCGCGAGAAGGTCGTTCTTCAAACGAATTCCCGTCGTCACGGCGAGGCCGCATTGGACGATCGTCGTGGCCCTGATCACGAGGATTCCGTTGTTGCCGGCGCGGATCGTCTTCCGGAATGCGTTCCGGAGCGCGACCACTTTCGCCTGACAGCAGATGCATCAGTGCCGAGACGATCTCGCCGGGGGCATGTCCCGCCTCGATCAAATCCTGCAGCAACTTGTCTTGCCGCTTGAATTCGCCAGCCTGAATCGTGTGATGCAACGACTCGACCAGTCGATTGGCGTGCTTCTCTTCCAGTTCGTCTAACCGAGGGATTGCAACGCGTGGAATTCGAGCCTTCGTGACGCGGATGATCTGCTGCAATCGGCCGAATTCGCGACCGCTGACCAGGCTGATCGCCAGGCCACTCTTGCCTGCGCGGCCCGTGCGACCGATGCGATGCACGTAGTCTTCCGCATCGTGCGGCAGTTCGTAATTGAAGACGATCTCCAGATCATCCACATCCAAACCACGCGCGGCGACATCCGTTGCGACCAGAATTTCAATCTTGCGTTCGCGGAACCGCTTCATGACTCGTTCGCGCATCATCTGAGTCATGTCACCGTGCAGCTTGTCCGCCGAGTAACCTCGCGCGATCAACGCTTCGGTCAATGAATCGACTTGAATCTTGGTGAATCCGAACACCAGGCCGTACCGAACGTCGTGCAGGTCCAATAACCGGCAGAGCACTTCTGTCTTCGAACGATAATCCACTTCCACGTAGGACTGTTCGATAGCGGGGACGTTCATCGCCGTCGCTTCGATTCGCACCGTGACGGGACTTCGAGCGAACCGTTCAATGATCTTGCGGATCGGCGGCGGAACCGTTGCCGAAAACAAAACCGTCTGGCGATCGGATGGGACCGATTCCAGAATCTTCTCGATGTCGTCACGGAAGCCCATGTCGAGCATCCGGTCGGCTTCGTCCAGCACGACCATTTTCACTTTATCGAGCTTCAGCGTTCCCTGTTTGATGTGGTCGATCAGGCGACCGGGGGTGCCGATGACAATCTGCGGTCCTGCTTTCAGGCCGCGAAACTGGTGCTCGTAGCTTTGGCCGCCGAAAATTGGCAGCTCGCGAATCCCCTTCTTAAAAGCGGCGAGTTTCGCGATCTCTTCAGCTACCTGAGATGCCAATTCACGCGTCGGGCACAGCATCAGCACCTGAACCGAACGGTCGGTGGGATCGGCAAGTTCGACGGCAGGAATGCCGAACGCGGCGGTCTTACCCGAGCCGGTTTGCGACTGTCCAATGACATCGCGACCCTCCAGCAGCGGGGGAATCGCTTCGGATTGAATAGGTGACGCCTGCTCGAACCCCATGCGTTCGACGGCCTTCAGTACTTCGGGCGACAGCCCCAATTCGGAAAATAGCTTGTGAGTCATCCCCAGACTTTACCGGTTTAGGGCGCTCGATCACAGTTCATCAGGGTTCACCGCACGCCAGATTTCTTGGTTTGTTCCATTGGATTTGTTTGATATTGGTCGAAATGGCTGTGCGGTGGTGATGCGAAATGGCAACTTTGCCTGACTTTGCCGTTTTCGCAAGATCGATCAAGAAGTCCCGTTTCCCGCGTAATAAGCTCCTCCGAATGAGCACGACTCGCGCTACCTACGCCGCTCGCATCCTGCAAGTGCAGCTCTTTATTCAGCAGCATTTGGACGAGAACCTGCCGCTCGACCGCTTGGCGGTGGTTGCAGACTACTCGCCGTACCATTTTCACCGCATTTTTCGCGGCCAAGTGGGGGAGAGTACGGACGACTACGTTCGGCGGCTACGAATGGAGCGAGCGGCCCGATGGTTGCGATATCGCGAAAAGTCGGTGCTCGAAATCGCGTTGGATTCTGGTTACGGGTCGCACGAAGCGTTCACTCGCGTCTTTCAGCGAACATTCGGCGTGGCCCCGACCGAGTACCAGACTCTCGAACTACCACCCCTGGCCCTGAAGGAACAGATCATGTCGGTTGTCACTCATGCCCCTGCCGATGTTCAAATCAAGCAGTTGCCGTCACGGCGCATCGCCTGCATACGCGTCGTCGGACGTTACTGTCCCGAAACGCTGGGCCCGGCCTTCGGTCGAATCGGCCAATGGGCTGCGTCTGCTGGAGCTTTTGATCAGCACACGCTGTGCATCGGTGTCTACCACGACGATCCCGAAGTCACCGCCCCCGAAAAGCAGCGGGCCGATGTCGGCGTGACGGTGTCTGATTCATTCCAGCCCACGGGTGAGATCCAGGTGCAAACCCTGGTAGGCGGTCTGCACGCCGTACTGACGCACAAGGGCCCGTATGACAAGCTCGGCGATTCCTACCGCTGGCTTTACGCCGTCTGGCTCCCCAACAGTGGCCGCGAACCAGCTGATGCGCCGCCGTATGAAGTGTACGTCAACGACGCTGGCAGTACGCCGCCAGAAGAGTTGCTGACAGAAATCTGCATTCCGCTGGTGGCGTAAGTGTTAGTCTCCGCGTTTGGCGTTCACTACAAGGAGAAGGACTTATAGGTCCCATGCGTCCCATAAGTCCTATTCTTGATCTTTATTCTTCATTTTCGGATCGTCGTTTGTTCCGGTGCTGTAACCGAGCGCGCGTCATACGTTCACGCATTCCTCCATCTTTCACAAAATCCTGCTCCAGTCGGCGAATCTGTTGGTCCAACAGGTAATTGGTTTGATGAATCAGGCAGATCGCGATATTGGCAACAACCTCTGCAGGTCGAGTTTCCACATAGGTCCGATAGGTCTCATAAGTCCGGTCAGGCTGTTGTCCGAGTTTTCTCACAAATAGCGCTTCAATGGATTCTTTCGTCCATAGCTTCAAATCACGGACACGCAGGAAATCTTGATAGTCGACCAACAGCTCTTCCAGGCTTGCGCGGGCCACATTCGTCAGTTTGATTTCCATTTCCTTCGAAGTCCCAGAAGCCTGGCTCCCTTCGACGATGTTTTGCTTCCCGGATCTCGCTGCTTGAACCATCTGATCGACCGTGCGATCACCTCTGGACAGAAACCGCTGGCAAAATCGAAACGTTAAGTCGTAGACGACCTCTGCTTTCTG
>DASYEA010000990.1:0-2875 GCA_036499265.1 Schlesneria sp.
AGCGACGATTCGGCAATCGACGCGAATCGTCTTCGTGTCCCCCACGCGTTCGAACTCTTGTTCCTGCAGGACACGCAGCAGTTTGACCTGCAGCGTGTAGCTCATCGAATTGATTTCATCTAGAAAAATGGTACCGCCGTGAGCGGCTTCGAAGCGGCCGGTTCGATTTTCGTGAGCGCTGGTAAACGCCCCTTTCACGTGTCCGAACAGCTCACTTTCCAGCAAGCTTTCGCTAAGGGCTCCGCAGTTCACACGAATAAATGGACCGGAGGCGCGAGGGCTGAGCTCGTGAATTCCCCGGGCAACGAGCTCTTTACCGGTCCCCGTTTCTCCCAGCAACAACACGGTGGCCGTGGTGGCGGCGACTTGCTGCGTCAGGCGATAGACCTCACGCATCGCAGGGCCATCACCAATCATTCCGTTGAGGACTGGCATCTCATGCCGGCCTAATGTTGTCACATCCCGTTCTGCCATTCCGTCGTCCCTCACAGCTTTACGCTGAAGTGTCGCGCTGTCGTGCACGCAATGGGGGCATTTTAGGTGAATTCGGAAGGCGTCGGCAATGCTCTGAGTGGCCGTAAATGAAAATTAACACAGAAATAGTTGCTGTGTAGCATGTTTATGGGGCATGTGGCTTCCAAAATGAGCGTGTCACCGTTGATTAGAGAGTTAGTCAGGTAGGCGGCGATGCTTCGGGTAACCGAAGTGCTCCGTGTGATTGTGGCATCGCACGGTTATTGAGCATTTACAGCGTCCACCGAATGAACTGCACGCCGGATTGTGTGCTCATCTGCTCGACAAATGGCGGTGTCGAAGAAAGATCTTCGCGAGCGTGCCATCGCACTTCGCAGCGCAACATCAGAGTTCGCTCGTTCTCAACACCTTTGTACGCGACGTCCCAAGTCCCAAACTTATAGCCGCCATTGAGTAGAGTCTCGCGAATCTGCTGTTCGGTAGGACCGTTTGCGGTCGTCCGAATCGTGAATACGGCTCGATGATCCTGAGGGATTTCGGGTTCGATCTTTTTCAAGGCCCACAGGACCAGCATCGCCAGGACCAATGTTGTCAGGCCCAGTCCAATTTGGCCACCGCCAAGGCAAAGGCCGATGATGGTCACCATCCACAGCGTCGCCGCGGTCGTGACTCCCTGGATCATTCGGGGACGCCTGATGATGGCACCCGCTCCAATGAAGCCCATGCCGGTCAAGACCCCCAATGGGAGCCGCATCAAATCGAGCATGATGAACGAATTTGGCGAGCGACCGGCCGTGGCCAGTAGCAGATTGACCTGGATCATCGAGACCGACGCCGCGAGGCAGACCAAGATCGTTGTTCGCAACCCGGCCGACCGGCCACGTTCCGCTCGGTTGATGCCGATCACGGCACCAGCGAAGACGGTCAAGAACAGTCGCCAACCAATGTCGTACCATTCCAATGTCGTGGGCATGCTGATCTCCAGTTGCAGGATATTCCGGTCATGGTGTCGTTATGGTCGCCTTTGCAAGACACCGTGTCGCCAGCTTCCCTAGAGTCACAACATGTCACTCTGGGCGCTGACCAGCCAGTCACAGCGACAATCAAAAGGCAATAACTGCCGAAGCGCAAGATTACGGCTTGTTGAAGGTGACTTTCCAGGCATCGCCATGGCGATCCGCTCGAAGATCCGGTTGACCGAAACAGAGAGCACGCCTAATTTGCAAGCTCACTTCTGTTCACCCTGTTTCTCTGCGCGGAGAGCGCTGTGTGCGCTGGCTGGACCATCAAATCGGGACTCATACTGGCTGGCCTGGCCTGCCTGTCGATCGCGGTATTGATCGTGAAATCAGCACTGGCTGACGACTCCGAAGCTCGCGAACGCGTGATTCTGATGACCAACGGTCGGGTACTGACAGGGTTTGCCTCGCGCAATGCGGGTGGCTGGCTGGTTGAACAGTCGAACGGTCGTGTTCAGGTGCCTATTGAACAGGTGAACGTGGTCGCCAACAATCTGGCGGATGCCTATCGCAAACAGCGAGACGCCGTGGTTGAGCCAACACCGGCCACACACATGGCTCTCGCACAATGGTGCATCTCGTATCGATTGCACAACGAAGCACGCGATGAACTTCGAAAGTGCATGAAACTTGATCCAGAACATTCGGCCGCTCGCAAGCTCTTGCGCAGACTGGACGACATGCTGGATCCGCCAGAAATCAAGACCACGCTCAAAGATCAAATGGTGTTGAAGACGGGAGACGGCTTCGTGGTTCCCGACGCCGAGTCGCTGGGAGGCCTGTCGAACGAAGCGGCTGCTGGCTACACACTGCGGGTACAGCCGCTCCTGATGAACAAATGCGGCAATGCGTCGTGTCATGGAAGTACGACTCCGGCTGTAAAGCCGGAAGGGTTTCATCTGATTCCCGTTCGTCCTGGCACCAACGGTCATCGAATGTATACCGAGCGAAATCTCGCCGAAGTTCTACGGTACATCGACGTTCAAGAACCCTCGCTCAGCCCACTGATTGCGATTCCGCAGGGGACTCACGCTGGCACTGCGGGGGTCTTCCACGGTGCAGCAGGCAGTACTCAGATCAAGATGCTCCGAGCCTGGATCAAGACGGTTGCTCAGGAAAAGATCACCGAAGAAGAAGAACTGCAGAATCGTCCCAGTATTGCGGCCAAGAAGCGTCGACCCACTGCGGAAGGACGAGGAACTCGCCCCGATCCGCTCGATGATCCCGACCAGCCAACAGCCATCGCTGCCGGCGTCGGCGCCCCCAGCGGCCATACCCCGAATGAAGCTCGTCGAGCCACGATGTCGACCAAGCCCGAACAAGTTGCGAACGAAGCGGAGTTGGCATCGACCCCGAAAAGCGGACGCCCAACGAGGGTTGGA
>DASYEA010000991.1:0-6904 GCA_036499265.1 Schlesneria sp.
CTCCTTGCACTGCGACGACGGCTCGTTCCATTTGAAAACGAGCGGAGATGGCATCACAGAGATAGAGCAAGTCGCATTGCCCTCGGATCAGCGATTTGGTCACGCTGATCAGCGGTGGCTCGGCCGGAGAGCCGTTCTTCATGATCCCCATGTTGCCGACACCCTGGCCAGGTGCGGCTTTCTGTTCGACTACGCAGGCCGGTCGATTCAACGGATTGACAATCGTGACGGTGACATCCTCCAGTTGCAGCTTGCGCGGCCGCTCGAGTGAAAACAACGCCCACCGATCTGCCGGTACCCGTTCCGGGATCGTCATCAGCAGGTCGACATTGATCAGTTGAATTGAGCCGCCGGTGACGGTCACCATCCGCGATTCAGCACCGGATGAAGTTTCGTTCGGTGCAAATTCGATCGTGGGGCGGAAGCCGATCCCACTACGAATGATGACGTTCTCTTTGTTGGTCAGGTGGATTGGGGTTTCCGATTGTCCACGTCTGCCGTTGTACCGCAACTCGATGATCGTGCCGTCTTTTGCTTCGGAGCATGCGGCTTCGAGTGAGGTATAGGACTTGCCGCCGATGATCGAAATCGCAGGCCGAGTTTCGACATTGGTCGAAATAGTCGGCGGGATGTCCGTTGTCGTGCTTGGTTTTGAATTCGTCGGGCGAGGCAGGTCGGCTTCTTTCGACTCGGCCGGTTGCGCCTTCGCCTTCTCGGTCACAAAATCGGTATCGCCGGGGATCTGGCTAAGAATCTCCAGATCGTCAAAAACTCTTTTGGATGTCCCTTGATCCCGCTTGGGCAATAATGGGGTGGGTGCTCCGGTGGCACTCGGATGGACAGGTTTAGAGACCTGTGACGGTGCTGTCGATGTCCGATCGGGGGTCCCGTTGCCGATGGCCGATGATGGGTTTGGTGGCAATGGGACTTGCTCTGAAGGAGATAGTGGCCTGTTGATGGTGCTCGTCGAGAGACCGCGAGGATCTAATCGACGAGAAAGACCGGGGAATTTCTCCATCGCAATGACCAGCAACAGCAACGCGGCGGCGGTGGCAATCCAACCGATGTTTCCATGCCAGGCGGGCTGGTCCGCTCGCGTGGCCGTCAACCAGACCTGACCGTCGATCGGGACCGCTCCCGTGCCGAGCAGTCGAGCGACTTTCAGCAATTCACCCAGCAGCTTAGCGGGGCTCGAAAAACGCTTGCGTGGATCACTCGCCATCATCTTGCGGACAATCGCCGAAAGAGCGGGCGGAACGCGACGATTCTTTCGTGACGGATCCGGCGGTTCTTTCCCCTGATGATCCAACAGCTTTTGCAGGACTGTCCCATCAGGATAGGGCGGTTCACCAGTCAACATGTGGTACAGAGTGCAGCCCAGCGAGTAGATATCGCTCCGGACATCGACACTACGTGGATCTTTGGCTTGCTCGGGCGAGATGTAATCGAATGTCCCCAGCGTTGTGCCGGCCACGGTTAGCTCTGCAGAGGCATCAGCCGATTCTTTGCGGGCCAACCCCAGGTCAACAAGCTTGGCGCGACCTTGAGGCGTAATCAAAACATTCGAAGGCTTGATGTCGCGGTGAATGACGCCCGCCGCCGAAGTGTGGCTGAGTGCCGCGGCCAACTGCATCGTGTAATTGACCGCTTCCGCAGGGGCCAGACGATCTTTCGCGCGAATGACGTCCCGAAGATTCGATCCGGGTATGTATTCGTAGGCGATGTAGTGCAGTCCAGCATCTTCGCCATAGAAAAAGATGCGTGCGATGTTGTCGTGATCCAACCGGGCCGCCGCGCGGGCTTCGTTTTGAAACCGCAACACCGCGGAAGGATCAGTTCCCAACGTCGGTGAAAGCACTTTCAGGGCGACACTGCGCCGTAGCTGTTCGTCTGTGGCGAGAAAGACCGACCCCATGCCACCGACGCCAATCCGCCGCTGAATCGTGAAGTGCCCCAGTCGGATGCCCCACGAATCGTCCGCTTCCAAGTTGGCAGGAAACAAACGCCGCACATGTTCGGGAGTTTGCTCGCGCTCACCAATGTCTGGAATCGAGAGATGTGGGTCCGAACGAAGCGTTGTGACGACGGTTTCGGTTCCGGGGACGGAGGGCCGGTTCCAAGCAAATGGAAATGCCGCAGGACCAGATCCTGGAGACACGTCCGATTTGAATTGGCTGCTAGCCATGATCCCTCAGTCCAATCAACGATGCCGTTTGCATCGGGTCAATCCTTCGACCGTTTTTGCGCGATCGCACGATACCGTGTAAAACCACGTCCGTCACCCAAAATCGCAGGATTCGATAATCAAGTACGAACCGGGCGCACGAACAGATCAGTGATTTAAACTATTTGTCAGATTTTATTTAAGACGAAAGCAAGCTTCAGAATTGAATTTTGAACGCTGACGACTTGTCACCTAATTCTACGACCATTTCCGGAAACTTCTTGGATGTTTTCCGGTTTTCTTAAATCTAGTGAAATGCTTTCTTGTCCAGTGCTTGCTGTACTTCTTCCACGATTGCCGCAAACAAGGCAGAAACTTCTTCGTCCATACCTACAGTGTATTGTTCGCTATCCAGCACACTGGCTGCCTGGTGCCGGATCGAAGTGTCTTGTGCGGGAATGGAGTCAGGCTCTGGCAGTCGACTCAGCTTTCGCAGGGCGTGAACTTTCGGTACAAATGCTTGTTCAAGGTGCTCGTTCAAGTCGTGCGAACGGCGCGCCGCTTCTCGGATTTTATCGCGGAGCGTTAACTGACTGAGGTTCAGAGACCGCGTCATAGGAAATCTCCCCGTCGGAATACCGCTTGGACACTCGATTAAATCGTGATCGTCGTCCGCCCGTCAAGATACTTTTTGGTTTGGCAGCACAGCGGGTTCTCGATACCTTCAGGATTTGGATCTTCAGACCGCTCCATTTAAGCCAAAACGCATGCGAATTCTGCTACTTGCCGACATTCATGCGAATTGGTCTGCACTCTCAGCGATCCGTGAGCCCTTTGATGCGTGCTTAATCCTTGGTGACATCGTGGAATACGGCGTCGAACCGGCTCCCTGCATCGAGTGGGCTCGACAGTATGGAACGGTGGTCATCCGTGGTAATCATGATCATTCCGCCTCGCAGCGCGTCCCCCCTCCGACCGGACATGGGCTACGCGCTCTCGCTGGGGCGACTCGGCAGCAGCATTGGAATGTGCTCACGCCGACCCACCTCAAATACCTCTCTCGACTACCCGTCTCTCAAACATTGGAACTCGACAGCAAAAAGTTTCATCTGGTTCACGCAACTCCCCGAGATCCCATGGACGAATATCTGGCGGCCGACCCGGAGACCTGGAAAGCCCGGTTGGCGGGCATCGACGCTGATTTTGTCTGCGTCGGTCATACCCACCTGCAATTTCATCTGAACTTGGGGAAGATTCAGCTTGTCAATCCGGGTAGCGTCGGCCAACCGCGCGACGGTGATCCCCGGGCGGCGTACGCCATCATTGAAAATGGCCAGGTGCAATTGAAAAGGGTGGAATATGACATCGATGCGGCGGTTTCCGCTTTGAAAGACGCCAACCTGCCGCCGGAGGTGACGGAACTGGCCGAGTTGATGTTGCGTACCGGCGGACGTCCCTGACAGGTGGCGTGACCGCGTTTGTGACCTCGCCCCTGACGCAGATTTCGGAAATAGTGGCGACTTGATCGACAGCTTCGGTCACCAACATCACAACTAAGTCACCTTCGATTGGTAGCGGCCGGATCGGTCGGTACGATTGTGGCCCCAGCGTTCTCGGAAAATTTGACCAAGGATTTTTTGCCATGCAGTTTGAAACTCGGTGCGTTCACGTTGGTGTCGACAAGGACTCCACCTATTTGAGCGCGACCACTCCCATTTACCCGACTTCCACATTCCGGTGGGACGATCTGAAGAGCCATCGCGGCTTCGATTACACACGTAGCGGCAACCCAACACGCAAAGCGCTCGAAGAGAATCTGGCGGCCCTCGAAGGGGGCATCGATTGCCGAGCCACCTGTACTGGCATGTCTGCCATCGCCGCAACCATGCATATGTTTCAACCCGGCGATCACATCATCGCTGGCCACGACATTTACGGCGGGACTTACCGTCTGTTCGACGCCGTCTTCCGCAAGATGGGGATTGAATTCTCGTTCGTCAGGATGGGCGATCCCGAAAACGTCCGGAAGGCGATGAAGGCCAGCACAAAGTGTGTCTGGCTCGAAACACCCAGCAATCCGCTGCTGAACATAGTCGACATTGCCGCCATCTGCGAAGTCGCTCGCAAGGGCGGCGCGATCAGCATCGCGGACAACACGTTTCTGTCCCCATATCTGCAACGGCCATTCGAACACGGATGCGACATCGTGGTCCATTCGACGACAAAGTACCTGAATGGTCACTCCGACGTGGTCGGCGGCTGCGTGATCACTCGTCACAAGGAACACGCCGAACGAGTGAGCTACATCGTGAATGCATTGGGCCTCGGCTGCTCACCATTCGACGCGTGGCTAGTTCTGCGAGGGGTCAAGACGCTGGGCCCTCGCATGGAAGCTCACCAACGCGGCGCACAGGCCGTTGCCGAGTTCCTAGATGCACATCTTCAAGTCGAACACGTCTACTACCCTGGCCTGAAAGATCATCCTCAGCACGAGTTGGCCAAACGTCAACAATCCGGATTCGGGGCGATGCTCAGCTTCGACCTGAAGGGGGGATTGCCTGCCGTTGAGAAGGCTCTGTCCAAGTTGAAGATGTTCCAACTCGCCGAATCGCTAGGCGGCGTTGAATCGCTCATCGAATACCCAGACTCCATGAGCCACGCCTCGATGAGCGAGCCCGCACGACGCGAAGCAGGGATCTCGGAAAAGACGCTGCGAGTCTCTGTTGGTATCGAACACCCGGACGACCTGATCGCCGATTTGAAGCAGGCTTTGGCCGAGTAGTTCTGCCAGTTTCCAATGCCCTGTCGCCTCGAAGCGAAACTGATAATACCTCAGACGCCTCCGAGATCCTCGGAGGCGTCTGTGTTCGTAAACTACCGTCGCGATCGATCGACTGCGAATCAATAGATCATGGGGATCGCCTACGGCCCGTACCAGGGATCGTAGTCCATCATCATCGCCGGTTGAGACTGACAGCAGCAGTTGCCGACTGGCTTGGCCGGGCTTGGTGCTGGTCCCGGGCGCTTTGGGATTGTGATTGGGATTGGTGGTGTCTTGCGGGGTTCAATTCTGGCGATCGGTTCTGGCGCTGGTTTGGCGACGATATCGACCACGGTTTTTTGCTTTGCCTCGGTCGGTTCGGCGGCGGTGACTTCAATTCGACAAACGGCCTTGCCGGCAGCATCGGCGACGACTCGTAGGACCGCCTTTTGCGTACCGTTCACGGCCAGGTCTCGAATTGTATACTCGACTTCTGTGCCCTGGCGGTGCTTCAATTGTTCTGGCAGATGAGCTCGTACGCAGACATCATGCAAGGGCACATCGCCCGTGTTGCGAATGGTGATGCCGATCTCAACCAGGTCATCGATTGTCGCCTTCGGTTCGTTGTGAACATCCAGTGACACTTCCGGGCGAGTCTCTGGGATCGGGACCGGTTCTGGCTCTGCGACAGGTTCCGGCTCGAATGTCGGATCGGGTTCGCGAACGGGAATCTCTTCAGGCATGACGCTGGGCATCGGCTGCTCGATTTCAGGAGCGACAATTTCTGTGGTCGCACCGACGAGTGTATGCACGGTGACAAACGCGGAATGCCGTCGCACGCCTTCGGAATCGGGTCGCCAGACCAGTTCCAACCGCTGATGCTGACCTGCTTCCAGATGTTCGATGCTACGTTCCAGCGAGTTATCCAGTTGATGGACTCGAGCCGGTGGGATGGCATCAGTGACGGTGCTCAAGTGAGCCAGCGGCTCATGCACGATGACGATTGGGATTTCTCGCAATCCGTCATTATGGACGATCACGGACGACTGAGTAACCCGGCCGGTCACAGTCGATTCCGGTCCCTTCAGTTCCAATCGCAATGCCACTTCGGCAAAAGAGGGTGCTGTGTTTGCATGCAGAGCCCGTTCGAGATCGATATTTGGCGGCTGGCTGTCAAATTCGTTGGCGATCCGATCGGCATACGACTCTGAAGGCCGCTGAGGCTCGCCGTGGTGTGTTGCGCGGGTCCATGAGGAGGAGTCGGCGTCGAATGGGGACCGATGCTTCTGCGGAAACGTCGGAAATTCGCTATGAGCCGTCACCGACGCCAGTCGCGACCGCGCGGGGAATTCTCCCGTCGCCGGCAGGAACTCACGCAGCATCGACATCTGGAACGACAGATCCGGATGCTCAGTCACCGCGGGAAGTTCGTCCCACTCTGGTTCAGGCACGGGAATAATTCGTCGCGTTGGCCTCGGCAATGGCAGGCTGTCGCATTCGGCGGCAAAGGACCATTCGGCCTGGACCAGCAACCTTGACTCACGTGATCGATAGTTCGCGACGGGTCGAACGGGATTGTCAGCCCCGACTTCGCGAACATATTGGCCGTAAACCAACCGCTTCGGCTCTTCGGCAACTTTGGGCCGCCCCAAATCCAGTTGGACTTCGGTTTCTGGGAGGACGACCTGAGCGAACGGATCCTGCGGTTCATAGCGGGGGACTGGTCTTCGCGAGTTTGGACGCCTTGGAGCGGCCGAAGGGGCGAAGTCGTCCAGCATGCTGCTATCAATCTGGGGATTGGTATGGCGGCGCGGCGGGCGATGCTCGACAAAGAAGTGAGCCAGACGCCACTTATCCTGCGCGGCCCAGTCGCCCGCTTCTTCGAGTGTTTCTCGCGTTGCAGGAGCGAGGTTTTGGCTTCGATTCACCAATTGCTTGAGCGTGGGGTCATGCGTGGCGACGAATGTCGAGAACAGTAG
>DASYEA010000992.1:0-2367 GCA_036499265.1 Schlesneria sp.
AATTCGGACTTTGTGTGCTCGGCACTTTTCCATGATGGATTGGACCCGTGACGATTCCCACGAAATGGCTTAAAACAATTCCAGCAACATATATGTCGAAGCAAATCCAGTGCCTGCAGGCTCCATTGAGCGATAGCCCGGTACACGGAGTTTGTGACCAATAAAATAGTCGACCGGTCGTGTCGCGAGGAAACCGAACTCTTCGCGATAGCAAAGTTTGACCGCGGTCCGTGCTCGAGTTGGTACGCGATGTGCGGTGTGTTTTTTCAATCTCCCGCAGGTTGATCTTTCTGTTCCGCTGATGAAACGATGCCAGATCCGAATTCAAATCCTTTCGATTCACCATTTGCGTTGCAGCACAGCGCTTATTTCAGGATCGTTTCTGACAAACCCATTTTCGTTGCTGAGCCGACACGCCCGCCTGATCTCTTTGCTGCCGCAGTGGCCGGCGCGTTCAAGGGGTTCGTTCGAGCTCCGCAGTTTCCATGTGTCGGCGCAAAAAGCGCTGTGATGAACGAAAACTACTGGATTGGAGTCTATCCTCGGCTCGCCTCCGCAGAGGCGTCAGCTGGTTTGGCAAGGGATTTGTTCACGTTCACACAAGAGCTGGCTCAAACGTCAAACGACAACTTCAAGACTTTCATCGCGTGCTTTCGCGAGCCAACTCAGGTCGACGAGCGAGAGTTTGAAAGGTTGCTTTGGATACAACTTCAGAAGCTGAACATCAGGGACGCACCTCTGTTTGATTGGGACGATGCAGTGAGTAGCGACCCTGACAGTCCGCATTTTGCTTTCAGTTTTGCAGAGAATGCCTTCTTTGTAGTTGGATTGCATCCTCACAGCTCGCGCGAAGCTCGCCGCTTTCCCTGGCCTTGCCTGGTATTCAACTCGCACGCTCAATTTGAACACCTGAAGGCAGAAGGTCGATGGGAGCATCTGCAGGTTGTTATTCGAGACCGCGACCAAAAGTTGCAGGGTACGCTCAATCCGAATCTCACGGATTACGGCACTTGCACCGAAGCAAGGCAGTATTCAGGTCGCCAAATCAATGGGAAGTGGCATCCTCCATTTCATCCATTATCGGAAGAAGAAGTGGAGCGACTACGAGACGCTCAAGACCAGCGCCCGAACCAAGAGTAGAACCAGGTATTGATCATGGGACAATCACGCCAGCGACTCGAGCCGCAAACGGGGACGGCTTTTCTACTCGCAGCAGGCCAGAAGCTACGTGTTACCGATCCTCTGGGAGAGCAGGTCTCCGACTTGATCGCTTTTGCCTGCGATGATCAGCGGGAATGGCTATCGTCAGGTCGCTCGATCGACTATGCCAACACGATCTACTTGACGACGGGCAACGTCCTTTATTCGAATCGTAGCCGACCCATGTTGACAATCGAGTCCGACGATGTTGGTCGCCACGATTTCTTGCTGACGCCCTGCAGTGCAGAGACCTTCGAGATCATTTATCAGCATCAAGGGCATCACCCCAGTTGCTTAGAGAATCTCGTCAGCTCTTTGGCTCGGTTTCGAATTGCTCCAGATTCAATTCCGACCACCTTCAATGTGTTCATGAACGTCGTCGTTGATTCAGTTGGTCGACTGACGATTGATCCACCGCGATCAAAGCCTGGACAGTCGATCGTCTTTCGTGCCGAAATGGACTTGATCGTCGGCCTCACAGCTTGTTCGGCAGAGATGTCGAACAACTATAAGTTCAAACCAATTGATTTCGAGATCCTGGATGCATTGGAATAAGAAACGACTTGCTATCTAGACTAATTGGACAAATCGGAGAGGACCATGTCAGTCACTTCCTCTGAACTGCTTGGCACGATTGCATCTGACAGGCTGTCGATACGACTATTGGTTGAGGGCGATCTGTTCGCGATTGGTCACGGTATGGAATGTGTCCGAATTGGCATGCTCCACATTGGCCGCCCGCATGCGAAAGTCGCTCAGGCTGGCATCACTGTAGATGTCTCTCCGTCATCTGGACTACCAGATCGTTTTGCGATCAGCACCGAACGGCACGAGCCCTGCGGAACTCATCGCCGAGTCGCTTAATGGTGGCTTTGAATAGGCCTACTTGGAACTGATGGACAGGCGACCTTGAACCAAAAATAGCTTGGTATGCGGGCATACCGACGCCGGATCGAGCCAATCACCTAATGCAACATGACGCTCGAATGAGCCGAACAGCCGTTCTTCCCGTAAAGCTTCCGGCGCACCTTCGCGAGCTTTGCGTTCGCCGCAGACGGTCAAGATCCTTTTCTCAACGGATATGTCTAAGTCAGCTAAGGGGATACTTGGAACGTCAATCTCAAGAAAACTGGGTTCATCCGACTATTTGGGGGGGCTCATCCGATG
>DASYEA010000993.1:0-3275 GCA_036499265.1 Schlesneria sp.
GGTCAACATGCGAACCGGTGTTTCGCGTCGAGTTTCGAGGGAATGTCTGTCTCGTTAGAATCCCAATCGCTTCAGAACCGTCTCCTCATGCATTTCAAGGATTTCACCATGACTGTTTGCTGTCGATCCTGGTTGGCCGTCGTGCTGGCCGCGTGTTCGTCGATGTGCTACGCCCAGGACGCGCCAAAGCCGATCAAGGCGATGCTGATCACGGGGGGTTGCTGTCACGACTACGCGAAGCAGAAAGAAGTGCTGAAGAAGGGATTGCAGCAACGCGCGAACCTGGAAGTCACACTGGTCCATACAACGGACACCACGACTGCCGCTCGATTCAAGATGTACGAAAGCCCCGACTGGGCCAAAGGCTATGACGTTGTCATCCACGACGAATGTACTTCCGATGTGAAGGAACTACCCTACGTCGAGAACATCCTGAACGCTCACAAGGGCGGGGTGGCCGCGGTTAACCTGCACTGCGCGATGCACTGCTACCGGATTGGTAAGGACGACTGGTTTCAGTTTGTCGGCATTCAATCATCCGGACACGGACCACAAAAGCCGATCGATGTCACGTTCCTGGATCGTGATCATGCCGTGACCAAGGGCCTGGAAAACTGGACCACGGTCAACGAAGAACTTTACAACAATATCAAGCCGATCGCATCGGCGAAGGCGTTGGCTCGCGGTCGCCAGGACACGGGTAAGAATGTTGACGATGCTGTGGTGGCCTGGGCCAATGAATACGGCAAGGCTCGCGTGTTCAGTACGACTCTGGGTCACAACACGGCAACTGTCGCCGACGCCCGCTATCTGGATCTGGTCGCGAACGGTCTGCTGTGGTCGGTCGGCAAACTGACTCCTGAAGGGAAGCCGATGCCCGGCTACCAGGGAACTGGCGTCGAGCCGATCGATGTGAACACTCTCAAGCCCGAACCAGATCCGAAATAGTCCGCGGCGCATCCGTTCACATTTTGCCACGAGACTGGCGCAGTGGTCAGTTTTTGAGCTAGGTTGGAAGTAGGCCAATTCTACTTCCAGCCTGGACGGAGCTCATGAACTGCCATAACTGCGAAATCGAACTGGAATGGGACGGGTTTAGCCCGATTGTCCTGTGCGATATTTGCCGTGCCTACCGATTTGTCGATGTTCCCGACGTCACCGCAAATCAGATTTTCTCGCTGAATCAACCTGGTTCAGGTCATTGTCCGTGTTGCCGTCGCCGCCTGAAGCTGGCAGCGATGGATGGCCTGAAAGTCGAGCATTGCGCCGAATGCGAAGGGGTGCTGCTCGACGACGAAGTCTTCGCGATGTTCGTGCGCAATCGACGCACCGAATTCCGCGAAGCCGCTTCACAGCCGCTGATCCTGGTCCCCGTCGCACAGCAACCCGACGTGAACTGTCCACGCTGCCGTACCGAGATGAATATTCACCCCTGCTACGGACCGGACTTCATCATCGTGAATTCGTGTCTCGACTGCGGCAATGTCTGGCTGGATTGTCGCGAACTGACCAATGCCAGTTGCATGACGAATTAAAAAAAACGGCCCGATCGCCTTCGCAACCGAGCCGCTTTAACGGTTTCGTCAATTAGCCCTTCAGCTTCGCCTGCACGTGAGCGACGAGTTCTGTCACTGGAACGCGGATCTGTTCCAACGTGTCGCGGTCACGAACGGTCACGGTGCCTGCGGTATTGGTTTCACCATCGATCGTGATGCAATATGGGGTCCCGATTTCGTCCATTCGGCGATAGCGGCGTCCGATCGCACCTTGTTGATCGTACTGTACGGCAACGCCGGCCTGCTTGAACGCTCGATAGATCTCGGCTGCTTTCTCGGGCAAACCATCTTTCTTGATCAGCGGGAAGATGGCTACCTTCACGGGTGCCAGTTTCGGATGCAGTTTTAGCACCAGTCGCTCTTGCATCACACCTTTCTCATCGGGTTGCTTGTCCTCGTGGAAAGCCTCGCACAGAAACGCGAGCGTCGCGCGATCGCAGCCCGCGGCGGGTTCGATCACGTGTGGGACGAAACGTTCGCGAGATTCATCATCAAAATAACTCAGATCCTTGCCGCTTCCCAGATATTTCGGCTTGCCATCAGGGCCCAGTTCGACGACCAGATTGCCGTCTTGCTTGCAGAGCTTGCCTTCTGAATGCGATCGCAAGTCGAAGTCGCCGCGGTGAGCGACCCCTTCCAGTTCACCGTACGAACCCGCATCCAGGAATGGGAACGCATACTCCAAGTCTGCTGTGCCGACCGAGTAGTGAGCAAGTTCCTCTTTGGCATGCTCACGCAGAATCAGGTTGTCCTTCGAGATCCCGTGCTTGATATACCAGTTGTATCGTCGATCTCGCCAATATTCGTACCACGCGAACGACTGGCCGGGATGACAGAAGAACTCCATCTCCATCTGCTCGAATTCGCGCGATCGGAATGTGAAGTTGCGCGGTGTGATTTCGTTGCGGAAGCTCTTGCCAATCTGAGCGACCCCGAACGGAACCTTCACACGGCTGGAATCGCAGACGTTCTTGAAGTTCACAAACATCCCCTGAGCCGTTTCCGGACGCAGGAACGCTTTGTTCTCGTCAGACTGCAATGCTCCCGTGTACGTCTGGAACATCAGGTTAAAGTCGCGCGGATCCGTCAGCGTACCGGGCTTAGTCGCTTCAGGAGCCAGCACACTATCGAATGAATCGGCGTCCGTGATCGGCCTCAGTCCTTCGACGGCAGCAGCCGGCGAGTACTGCGCGGTGAACGGAGGGCCGTTGAAGTGCAGGCCACCGTGCGCACCAGTGCCGAACTCGATCGCGGCCAGTTTGTCTTTCTTGAGTCCGAAGAACTTCAGCGCGCGTTGTTCGACGAAAGCAATCCCTTCTTCGGCGTCCTTATCGGTCGCGACGAAGATGCGATTGCCACCGTAGCTGGCCCAGCGACCTCGCACATGGTCAAAACGATAGCGAGCCTTCGTTTCGCGGCAATCGACCAGTTTGTCCGCGAACAGATCGTAATGTCCCGACACCTTCCAGACCTGCGGATGCATGATGATCGACGTTTCGACCCCCACCATGTCGAAGCTGGTGGGGGCACCGGCTGGCGTCGTGATCTCGTCATGCTCGGTGATCATGTCCGACCACCAGGCCTGTCGGACGTTGCGTTTCAGTTCGACACCCAGCGGTCCGTAGTCCCAGAAGCCGTTCAGCCCACCGTAGATTTCGGATGATTGAAAGATAAATCCGCGGCGCTTGGCGAGTGCCACGATTTTGTCCATACGGTTTT
>DASYEA010000994.1:0-3065 GCA_036499265.1 Schlesneria sp.
CACTCGGAATCAGTCATGTTCGCCGACCTATGGGATGCGATTTGTCGTTTCTTCCGCGACTGGTTTGGCAAAGGGATCACTACCTATTCCACGAAAGAGATCGCCGCACAGCAGGCGATCCTGAACATGCCGGCGACGATCCGGCTGAAGCCGACAAGCGAGATCGCATGGAGTGATAGCACGCGAGTCGAGACTTACCAGAATCTCTTCCGGGCCGAGAATCTGACCCTGGTTGGTCGATACAAGATTGCGGAGATGGAGCGATGCTATATTGAGGCTCACGCCGATCAAGACCGAGAGTTCTACGCCTTGATCCTGCAGTTCCAGCATCTGTTGTATCTGGATCTGACGTCATCATGCGAAGACAAAACGGGCTTCACGGTGTGCGATACCACGCAGAATATGTCTGATCGACCACCGTGGCAGACCACGCTATTTCTGACGGGGAAGTCTCCCAAGCAGATGCTGAAAACGTTCTTGGAAAAGCGCCCGCAGAAGCCATTCCAGTTGGTTGGACCGGACTTTTTCGTGGACCAGTTCTGCCAAGCGTATGCTCGAGAAACCAAGTGGCGAAAAGCGCAGATCATGGCGTCGAACAAATCGTCCGTGGAGTGACGCTGCTGTTTGTTTGGTTCCGCCAGAATAATCCCCTGAACGCTACGACAAGGGGGGACTTCTCTGCGGTCGCCCCACCTGCCAACTCGGATGCGCAGTGGATCGCCGCGGTGCGGTCGCCTCTGAGCATGTCGCACAACTCCTCGCGGGATGTTTGCTCAATTCGCTCGTCATCAAGAGCACGGTTGGTTCAATCGAAGTGGGCTCGTATGATGTGGCTGCTACCGAGGTCCTGTCTTGTTGGGCAGGAAACAGCCCTGCTCCTTCAGTTGGATCATTCACCATGTTGTGGAATTTGCGGTTGCGATCGAGTTGTGCATGTGGCCTGCTGGTCCTGTCCGGTGTTGCTCTGTCGGCCGGCGGGGCAATGGCTGACGACAAGGAGAGCGCGAAGCCGAACGCACTGGCTGACGGCAACGTTGTCATCGGGCCGAACTATAAAATCGATCCCGATCTGACGGACAAAGGGAATCCCAAAGGGAAGTTTTTTGAATTCTCGATGCGACTGGCCGACAGCAAGATCTTTCCCGGTGACGACGCCACACTCGATTCGAAGAAACCGGTCCGCAAAGAGCGGAAGATCTTTGTGTATGTCCCTGCCAGCTATCAGGACGGGACGAAAGCTCCGATCCTGGTGACGCTGGACGGGCCGAGCCATCTCAACCTGGTCCGCAATGCACTCGACAATCTGACGATTTCCAAGGACCCCGAGCGGAAGTTGCCCGCGTTTATCGCGATCGCAGTGGAGAATGGCGGTAACGATAGCAAAGGGAGCGAACGCGGGCTGGAATACGACACGATGTCGGACCGCTTTGCTCGCTTCATCAACGACGAGGTCTTGCCGGCGGTGCTGAAAAACAAACACATTAAAGAGGCGTATCCCGATATTGCCTTTACGGATGATCCGTGGGGCAAGGCAGCGATGGGATGTAGTTCGGGTGGTGCCGCGGCATTGACGATGGGTTGGTTTCGGCCCGATCTGTTTCGCCGCTTGATCACTTACTCGGGGACGTTCGTTGATCAGCAGGACGATGATGCACCGGAAGAGGCCGCCTATCCATTGGGTGCCTGGGAATACCATTCCAGCAAGAAGTTGATCGAGAACAGCGAAAAGAAGCCACTGCGAATCTTCACGCATGTCTCCGAACACGACAACGGGGCCAAGGATCGGGAAGGGACCTATCACAACTGGGTCATGGCCAATGAACGGACGGCTGCGGCATTGAAGGCCAAGGGCTATGACTATCGCTATGTGTTCAGCAAAGAAACGCGACACTGCGATGGTAAAGTCTTCGAGCAAACACTGGCCGATACACTGGTCTGGATGTGGCACGGATACGAGCCGAAATAGGCTAAGGAATGAACTGCGAAGTCGTAGCTCTCCGTCCGGCGAGCCGGACGGAGAGCTTGCGGCTCTGATTCACGCGCTCAATGACGACACGCGCCGCGAGTCCAGCTTCCCCACGCAAAAAAAGTCTGGCGACCATGCGGATCACGATTCTCAACGATGACCTGTTGCAATGCGATGCCACGATCGCCCTGCGAAAACTGGCCGCGTCGGCCGAGCCCTTGGAAGCCGCCCAATGGCAGAAGCTTTTGGAACTAGTTGGCTACTTGCAGGAGAGTACTTCCGACTGTCACATCGACGGTTCCATCATCTTCAGCACACTCGGGCTCTCCAAGCCGTTGCCGCCGGATTTGGATCGCGACAAAGAGTTTGAGACTTTCATGGAACAATGGCGCGCCTTGCACCCAGATCCAGAGAAATGGGGAAATGACTTCCGGGAAGCAGCACGGCCGTTTTGCCGCAAACGACGAGACAGCATCAACGTCACGATCGATTGGCCCGACTATGGCCCGCTTCAAGATGGCCTGCCGATCATGCACTACCGATTTCGCATTGAACGTGCCGAATGCGCTATCTCGCAGGATGCACGCGCGACCGATCTCGTCAGCGCGAAGCAAATCATCTGTGACGTATTCGGGCTTTAAGTAAGTCACCACTTGCCGGGGTGCTGATCACCCATCGATATGCAGCACTTTGCCGGTGACGAAGCCCTCAGCCTGCTTTGAAGTGCTGCGCCATTCTGACGTATATTACTGATTCGCGACTCAGTCGTCAGATTGGCGGCTGGTGCCAAGTAGGAACGGTGAAACAAAGAGGAATCGCATGCAATTGCATGCGCGGACAATAACGTCTAATGACTAACGAGCTGCCAACCCAAAGTCGATTTGTCGTCGGCCTCGACTTGGGAACGACAAACTCTGCGATGGCTTATGTCGATACCGACGAGCAACCGCGCCGAATTCACACCTTTCCGGTCCCGCAAATCGTGGCGCCGGGGCAAATCGAGGCCCGCGATACGCTGCCGTCGTTTCACTACCAGCCTGCCGGCGGCGAGTTTCCTGCTGGGGCCATTCGCCTGCCGTGGCAGAAGTCGGATGCAGAT
>DASYEA010000995.1:0-6669 GCA_036499265.1 Schlesneria sp.
TTTGAACGTGTGATCGTGATGTTCGAGCACCGCGTCGACGTTATAACGTTCAAACAGCGGGCACCAGTTCATGCGTTGCTCTTCGCCCGTGCCAAACTTGCCGCTCGCCCCGGCTGGAGCACGAAAGGACGGATAAGCCGGGACGTGATTGGCGACGATCAGATGAGGACGTTCTTGTCGTTCAGCCAGTGTCGTTGCCAGCCAACTTGTCTGTTCACCACCGATCGGTGCGATGTGGCCAGTATCCAGCAACACGAGACTCAGGTAATCGCCAACATCGAGCACGCCATAGGTCTTCTCAGAAAACAATCCATCGAAGACGCTAAGAAACTGTGGAGCGTCGGCGCGTTGCTTATTGTAGCCGCCGTCAACTTCATGGTTACCAAAACAGGCCAGTAGCGGAATGAGACGGCCTTCGACATCGACCATGTGCTGATGATAGTTACGCAGGAACTGCGTGAACGTAGTCGGTGACTTGCCGTTGTCGTAAGCGACATCGCCACCGATCAGTGCGAAGTAAGGCTCTTGTTTGGCCGCCATGATGTTCGTCGCGATGGCATGAGCGTTCGCACCGCTGTCCCCACCCGAAACAAATTGGATCGTATTCGTTGCTTTCGACGGCATTGTCCGGAACCGAAACTCCTCGTCGGAATTTCCAAGATGGAACTGATATTCGGTGCCGGGAACAAGACCGGTAAGCTCACACCGATAGACCTTCAAATCCGTATTCGGGTATGGTTTGATGATCGTCTTCGCGAGCTGCCATAGCGGAGCCTGCAAGGTCGCATATTGAACTGTCGGCAACTCGATCCGCTCGGGGCCGATCCACTGAATTGTCATCGTCGTCGTCGGATCGCGCTGCCAAGTCAGGAACAACGTGTCTGGACCGGAGAGTTTTCGGCGAACATTGGCGGGGCGGGTGGCGTCGGCGGCATCATCCGCCCACAGCGACAGCGATGCACCAAATGCAGCGGCGGCCACGCCACCAAATGACGCTTGCAGAAAATCTCGACGACCCAGGAATGACATCAAAGGAACCTCGCAGAAACGACAAAAACCAGACGGCATTAGACCAGAGCACTGCAGGTTTGCAATCGAGACGCCTGATGTGTTCGACAGCCTTGGCAACACATTAGCCTGTCTCGATGGGGTGGCAGTGCTTGTATCGTGGGAATGGTCTGCGCGTTCCTGTTGTGCGCATCGTTAAAATTCTGCGAAAGAACCGTCCCCGAAGTAACCCAGCTCATGGTGTCGGTCGGAGCGACGCACCATCTCTAGTTGGATGTCGCTTCTATTGAGGCGAATCCGGAACCGGGGCACCGGGGATGTCCAGGGGCTGACCGATCATTGATGCGGGGCCGAGGTCCACGTCCAGTGGATTCGACACTGCGCCATCTCCACGGACCACCAGGATGTCGGCATCGACCACGCCGGTCAGCGTGTAGTTGGGTACCGTGAAGCGCACACCAAGGTCATACCAACCTTGAATCAAGGCTTCCGTCTGTTGACCGTCGACCGAGACGAGGACTCGTCCGGGCTCGGGCCCAAAGCCTTCGCCGGCGATGGTCAGCGTTGCCCCTGGAGCAGCCGCCGTCAGATCGCAGGAAAAAGCGGCGGGATCGACCGGCAGGATCTCGGTTCGAGCGACGACTGCACCGTTGTTGGCTTCGTTGACTTCTCCAACCTGCTGGTGGCTGTCGATGAGGATCTGCAGGAAGTTGAACGGAACCTTGTGTCCTTCCGGTGTGACTCCCATCCGATTGGCTTGCAGAGGCAGTCGAATGTCGACTGGGCGGACTTCACCGATGTCCATTGAAGGAATTACGACACCGGCCTGAGGCAGACTGGCATTAGCATTCGTGTCGTTACTGGCCAAGGCCAACACACTGAACGGCGACGTAATCTGAATGGAACTGTTATTACGGACCCATACGCGAAAACGAGGACCCAGGTTCTGCTCTGGATGGCCGTTGTCGACGAATCGGACCGCGAGCAATTGCAAGTCCATGGTTGCTGCTTGGATCACGACTGGCTCAACGTCGACCCATGTCCCACATGTCGCGACAGGCAATGGCTGCCAGACCGGATACTGATAGTAGACCCACGGCTGGCATGGTTGATACACGATCGGTCGGCAATAGTTCGGTCGAGGATCGTAGAACGGACGGCAGGTATCCCACCAGCTCCAACTGACCCATGGCGACCAGCGCGGATACCAGCAATGCGTCGGATAACATCCGCCGCCTGCATACCAGACGCTGAATGAGCCAGCGGTGAAGGCCGCTGCGACAGCTCCGTGATGGCGATGCTGCCATCCACCTGAGTTGATCACGTTCGCCGAGAAGTTCATCTGCCGAGTTAGATCGCCATGACGTTGCAATTGGAACTGGCGATCAAGATTGAGCTGATGCCCGACGTTCGTGTTCTGCCAATGCTTGAAATTGTCACCGTGGACCAGGCGTTCCTGATGGAGGCCACTGATCTTATTGGGATTCAGATGGGCCTGTTGCATTTGTTTCGTGAAGTCGGGCGAATGCTTGAATTGGTCGAACTTCCGTTCAAAGTCGTGATGATCTTTGGCGTGCATCAATGACTGCAACGGCTCGGAATGTCGGTCTGGACCGTCGTTCTTCCGATCAAAGTGCAGATTTCCATTTTTGGGGATCTGCAAAGGAGTCGCATGCTTTTGCGCACCAGCGATAGGCGTATCTACCTTCATCGGCAGATGCTCGCGATTGAAGTGGCGTCCCGGTTCTCCGCGGTTTGCATCCAGCTTCAAGCCGCCATTGACTGGAACCTGGGGATTGAGATTGAGACCACCTGACGGCTTGTTGTCACGACGATTCTCCAAGACATGCTTAGAGTCCAGCTTCGGCAAATTCGGATTGTTATTGCCAGCATTCGGATTGAACTGGGGCAGTTTGTTACTGCCTGAATTGGACTGACCGACTCCGTTCGCAGGATTATCAACACCCCGATGTCCGTGTTGTGGCAGATTGACTTTGGGTTGAGTATTCGGAAGCGTCGGGTTACCCACCACTGCTCCGGGCACGGTATTGTTCGGCTGATTGATCTTTGGTTGATGCTGAGGAAGCTTGTTCCGATCCTCATGTCGAGGGCTAGCTTGGTTGTTGTGTGGCAGTTGGATCTTGGAGTCCAGTTTGGGCAGGTCAGGCTTGCGAGGCTGATTTTGATTGCCCTGCGTCAACTGAACCTTCGGCGGCACATGAAGCTGTCGGCGCTCGGTTTGCGGCCGATGATTGTCGCCGTTCTGCATCAGTTGGATCTTGTGGTCCACCTTCGGGATGTGATTCTGCAAATCTACTTTCGGCTGATGAACCTGTTGTATGTGTTGCGGCTGTGGCTTCACATGCACTGGGGTACTCCGTGCGGGCGCGGGATGTCGATTGTTTGCATGCGAGGGCACTACCGCTGGAGCCTTATGCTCGATCTTCTGCTGGGCTTTATGGTCCCCTCGGCGATGCTCATCTTTCGCCTCGACCAAGGGCGCAGTCGAAACAGTCGCTGAAATCACATACGCAATCACCGACCAGCGAGTATTAAACATGTTGCACCCTATTTGAGCGATTCGTCTGTCATGTCAGGTTAACGGCCCGTCATGAGCAGCCATTTTTAGTTTACGTTTCTGTAATTTTAGGATAATAAGTAGCCTACTGAATGTGTGCCACCCAACGAAAATCATAGAAAATGTCGTCAAGCGGACCTATTCAAGGCACGTCGTGTTCCAAATCTTAAGGAAACGAAAAACTAATTGGAAAACATCGGGATTGCAGCCTTCGTGAGGTGAACAATGCTGCAAATGCGAAGCCCTGTCCGGTTTTATGGGTCAAATCGGTCACCTCCAAGAATCACAATGATTTCGAGTGTCGCGAATTGAGGGCGCACTTCAGAAGTTTCGGGAACGAATTGTCATCTATTCCGCTTCTCGAACCGCTCGACGCTTCTGTTACAATTTGGTTTTTACCCGGTTTCGAATTCCTGTTTATCGAAGCTCTCGTCTGAGAGCGTGGACTGCCTCCAAATGAGTCGTCGTATTGTCCTGGCCATGAGTGGTGGTGTTGATAGTTCGGCGGCGGCCGTGCTATTGAAACGCCAGGGGTTCGAAGTGATCGGCCTGTTCATGCGGTCCGGGGCAACGGAAGAACCGCGTGAAGCCTGCAAGCTGCCGTCCAGCACCGAATCCGGAAGCAGTTCCATCCAGCTTCCGATCCTGGGGACCAAATCCAACAAGCAAGGCTGCTGCTCAGCCTCGGATGCGGCCGACGCGCGGCGCGTGGCCGATGTGCTCGACATTCCGTTTCACGCGCTCAATTTCGCCGACGCTTTCGGGCGGATCAAGGATTACTTCGCCGATGAGTATCTCGCCGGACGCACGCCGAATCCGTGTGTGATGTGCAATAACTGGTTGAAGTTCGGCAAGTTGTGGGACTTTGCCGTCAGCGTCGGAGCCGATGGAATCGCGACTGGTCACTATGCGCAGATTAATGAAATCGACGGTCAGCCGGCACTTGTGCGAGGGTTCGATCGGACCAAAGATCAGTCCTATGTGCTGGCGGGAATCAATCGCGACATCCTAGGTCGGATCCTGTTTCCGGTCGGAACGTACACGAAGCCCGCGATCCGCGAATTGGCTGCTGAAGCGGGGTTGCGCGTCGCCACCAAACCCGACAGCCAGGAGATCTGTTTCATCCCCGACAATAACTATGTCGGATTCCTGGAACGCCATCGTGGCAAGCCAGATACGGATGGAGATTTCGTCGATACGTCAGGAAAAATACTGGGCAAACATTCCGGCTATGAACAGTTCACCATTGGACAGCGGCGCGGCTTGGGAATTACGTTTGGCGAACCTCGATTCGTGATCCGGATCGAACCGGATAGTCGACGCGTCGTCCTGGGGACATATCAGGACCTGGCTCGTAAGGAACTGACCGCGGATGGCCTGAGCTGGCTCGTCGATGATTTGCCAGCCGATTTTCGGTGCCATGCACAGATTCGATATCAACACACGGCAGCTCCCGCCACGATCGAACAGATCGAACGGGACTGCGTTCGAGTTCATTTCGATGATCCTCAATTCGGTGTCGCTCCCGGACAGGCCTTGGTCCTGTACGACGGTGATCGCGTGCTGGCCGGGGGATGGATTCAGCAGGCAGAACTCGCTCCGACTACTTGACTCGCGGCAATTCGATTGAGATCAAGTCGCCAACATGGCACTCTTGGCACGCTCGTGATTGTCGTCGACACACAGCGAACCGAAGTTGTATCGGAGTTACCTTCCGTTGCCAGAAACTGCCCGTGCGACTCATGATCCGAATTTGAAGTCCTCTCCAAGCGAGTCGCGTTGGAGAGTGTCAGCGCTATCAATCACGCTGGTGGCAATTGCTGGAGTCTTGCGCCTCGTCGCGAGTTGGGATAACTTCTGGCTCGACGAAATCTGGTCCTGGCGATTCGCGGTCTCGGCACAGTCCTATTGGCAGATCGCGACGCAGATCCCGCATGACAACAATCAGATTCTAAACACGTGGGCTATCTTCACTTTCCCGCAGAATGCGCACTGGACGCTATATCGCATTCCGGCGGTCTTAGCGGGAATTGGTGCTGTCGTTTTCGCGGGGCTCGGGGGTTGGCGTCGAAGCTCTGTCGAAGGGCTAACGGCATTATTGCTGACCGGGACATCTTTCGTCTTCATTCAATACTCGTCTGAAGCTCGCGGCTACGCCTATTTGCTACTCTTCACCTTCTCATCGGTTTGGCTGATGCAGCGCATTGAAGAACGATCAAGACGCGGCGACGAATGGCTGTTCGGCGTTAGCGCCAGCCTGGGTTTTTTAGCACACTTCTTGTTTGTCGCAGCCTATGCCGGCCTCGTGTTGTGGTCATTGGTCTGCATCACTCGACGGACGCGCCAATGGCCCGCTCGACTGGGATGCTGGGGTCGGATGAACGCCTTCCCTTTTTTTACCTTGGCCACGCTAGCCATTTGTTATGGCGGGACGCCCATGGCGGGTGGGGGCGAACATCAGCGCGTGCTGCAGATCATCACTCAAGTTGGCTCACTAATCATCGGTGGCCCCAACGACGGAGGCATTGCCATCGCCTGCTGCTGTGTAACGATCGCGGCCAGTGTCTTTGCCCTCGCCATGCTGTATCGGCGTGCTGACGGAGTGATCTACTTCGTCATTGGCTCGACGATCACGTTAGCGGCGATGATTGTCGTTGCCGCGACTGACTTGGTTTATCCGCGGCACTTCCTGGTTCCGATGGCCTGCGTGCTGATCCTGCTAAGCCACCTGCTGGCGCACGCGTGGTCAACTGGTCGCCGGGGCCAGATGTTCTATGTATCGGCCATCGGACTGATGCTGATTGGCAACGGAATCCATACCTGGTCGCTGCTGAAGTATGGCCGAGGCGCTTATGAAGAAGCAGTCGCATATTTGCAGGAGGAATCGAAAGACACCATCACCATCGGCAGCGATCACGATTTCCGCAATCCAATGGTCTTGGACTATTACTATCGGCGACTTCCAAATCCAAAACCGATCGCCTACTTCCCTCGCAATCAATGGCCCCCGCAAGGGGCAGAATGGCTGATCCAGCATTCCTTCGATCAACCCGCCAAGCCAGAACTAACAACCTCTGATCCCG
>DASYEA010000996.1:0-7659 GCA_036499265.1 Schlesneria sp.
ACGGAACATACCGGTAACAGTATCGAGAACTCAACCAGAGCGTTCGGTTTGATGAAATTGCTCTGTTAAGTAGCCTTCTCTCCGCGAGAAGAAAGCCAACCGCAAATCCGCACTCCCCGAAACATCGGAGCAGGATGGTCATCAGCGCCTGACGTTGATCGGCTTTCTTCTCGATGGAGCGAGAAGGCTACTCTAAAGCAGCAAGTTACAGATGCCTCTTCCGTCCGCAATCAACTCAAACGAACCCCGCCGTTTCGAGAGCAATCTGATAGTCCTCAGGACGATTCAGATTCATCAATGTCGACAATTTGGGATCGACGAAACGAAGTTCTTCGGTCACGACTTTTCGCGTGCGAACAGCCTCGAATAACAGTCGGACGCGCAGTTGATCTTGATGCAACAGTCGCTCAATCCGTGGCAACACGGTGGATCGGTAGACCGCCGCCAATGAATAAAGGCGATCTTCATCGTGAGGGACGGCAATCTCGTCGCCGCCCAGCCTGGCAAACATTTCGGTCACGAAGGCGGGCACAAGCAGCGGGACATCACAACTCGTCGCATAGACAGCGTCGACTTTGTCACCCAGGCAGCGCAGCCCCGCGGCCAACCCTTCCAGCGGCCCACGATCCTCATGCTCATCCCGGGCGAGTCTGACTTCCGGCGGTAATGGAGGCAGTGTCTGTTCAGCCGCGGCGACAACAACAATATTTGACGCTGGAACAACCTCGCCGATCAACCGGACGACTCGCTGCAGCATGCATTCTGGCCCGAACGGCAGTGTCGCCTTGTCCCGGCCCATGCGGCTGGATTTGCCTCCGCACAGGATGATCGCCCCGCGTCGCATTTCTTTTCCATCGCGGACGCTGCCCGCGTCGGTGGTGTTGGCTACACTGAATACGACAAATGCTGGCAGTATCGACTGCGAATTACCACCGAATTGGACAAGCCGACTCACTTATGCCCCTGCGACTTTCCTACTTTGGCGATACCACGATCCCCGTCGAAATCGAGGGTTTGACTCCTGATTGGGCCTGCGATAAGTCACTGGACGAGATCGAACGGTTCGAGATCTTTCACGGCAATCGCAAGCTGCCACTCGCCGAGATGTTCAAAGTACATGGAGATGCCGAAGACAAGAATATTGATCTCGAGGGGAATCTCTTCGGCGTGCATTGGATTGGGGCCCACATGGCCAGTGGTTCGATCCACTTGCATGGACCGGGTGGGCGTCACGTCGGGAGTCAGATGCGCGGCGGTGAGATCCATGTGACTGGGGACGTCCGGGATTGGTTGGGTGCCGAAATGCGAGGCGGGCTGATCCATGTTCAAGGGAATGCCGGGAACTTAGTTGGGACGGGCTATCGAGGATCGACCAAGGGGATGACCGGCGGCATGATCCTGGTGAACGGCAACGCCGGTCACGAGGTGGGTCACACGATGCGGCGCGGCTTGGTGGCTATCGGCGGCTCGGCCGGTGACATGGTCGGCTTCAACATGATCGCGGGAACAGTGCTGATCTTCGGAGACTGCGGCGTTCGACCTGGGGCTGGCATGCGCCGCGGAACGCTCGGTCTCTTCGGTCCAAATCCACCGCAGTTGCTGCCGACATTTCGGTATGCCGCCACATTGCAACCACAGTTCTTGGGATTGATCCTGCGTGACCTGCGATCTCGCGGTTTCAAAGTCGATGAATCACTGCTGACGGCCAGCTTCGACCTACATCATGGCGATCTGATCTCGCTCGGTAAGGGCGAGGTCCTGTTTCGACATGCGCCCTGAACTGCACTGACACGTCTGGATGCTCGCTATGTCGACTGATCTCCCTGCGACTCCGAAATCGCCCGCACCGAAACGACGGACGTGGAAATACTGGTACTTCCGATCGCTGCTGATCTACATCAGTATCCCCTACGTCGCCATCTTTGTTCTCATGGGTGTCTACCAGCGTGACTTCATCTATCAGCCCAAGAAAACCAGCCGACTGCTGGCGGAAGCGGTCAGCAGCACACCGCCTGCGGAAGATGTCGAATTGCAGACGTCCGATGGCCTGACACTGCATGGCTGGCGATATCGCGCCGAGGCAGACACCGACGCGAAGTTCCTGGTGATTTACTTTCCCGGAAACGCGGGCTGTCGAGCCGACCGCGTCTCAGATTGCCGCGATTTTACACAGCTGGGCCTCGACGTGATTCTGTTCGACTATCGCGGTTACGGCGACAACAAGGGTTCGCCGACTGAAACGCGATTGGCGAGCGATGCCAGCCAAGTCTGGGACTTCGCCACGAAGCAGCTTCGCTACTCGCCCGATCGAATCGTGATCTTCGGTGAATCCATGGGTGGCGCGATGGCAACAAGACTCGCGTCAGATCTCTCCGTCGCGGGAACACCTCCCGCCGCTTTAATTCTCAATTCGACGTTCGCGTCATTAGCCCAGACGGTCACCTGGCACTATCCCGTCTTTCCTTTTCAATTCATCCTGCTCGATCGATATCCCTCTGTGGAGAGAATCACTCAGGTGACGTGCCCCGTTTTGCAGTTTCACGGAACAGCGGACGAGGTGGTTGCTTTCAAGCACGGTCAACGATTGTTCAATGCCGCGCCCGCTCGCGCGACGAACGGAATCGAAAAGCAATTTGTGCAGATCCCCAATGGTCAGCACAACTATATTACGATGAGTGACATGCGGGACGCCGTGCAGCATCTTGTCAAACAGATTACGGCAGAGTAGGTCTAACCATGGGGGTCACCGAGATGGGGCTGCTACTCGTACTTTTTGTTCTTGGTGGCGGATTGTTTCTCGGTCCCGGCTTGATCTCCGCATTCATCGCGCATCGCAAAGGCTATCGTCCGTGGTTCTGGCTGTTGTCGATGGGACTGATCGGAACAGTGGTGACGCTGATCATTCCGGGCCTCGGCAAGGCAACGACGCCAGAAGAGCGAGATCGCTGGGAATCACGAGCGGACTGGGCGGGTGGCCTCATGTCCGGCTTCACGTTCTTCTCATTGTTGGCCCTACCGCTAATGGCCGCCCTGTTTTTCGTAGGCGCCTCGCGAGCCGCCCCCGCGATGAGGCCCATGGCACCAATCGCTGCACCATCGGGGACCATGGAAGAGGACTCGATGGAAACCTTGCTAGAGTCGGTGCCGCAGACGCTCGAAGTTGAGCCGGAGCATAAGAAAGAGTAGGGGCGGAGTTCCTGACGCGGTCGCACAGCGACGGTTAAGTTGGTGGCGTCGAGTGACACCCGATCCAATCAGTGCATGGTGCTTCCGCGACGAATTTTCTTGACCCAAGTCCCTTGACAGCAAGCACGATCTAAATCAATGCTTACAATGTAATAGTTAATTATTCGACTGCCGTGGTTGAACAGACGCATTTGGACGCGCATCCGCAGCATGGGCTTTGAACGGCTGAACTGCTTGTGGAAAGGGAAAAGATGCCCGTTTTTGGCGACAATCTCGAGTCCATCGGTCGCACGCCGCTCGTTCGCATCAATAGGCTGACAGAAGGTTTAGGTGCGATAGTTCTCGCCAAGATCGAAGGTCGCAACCCCGCCTACAGCGTGAAGTGTCGAATCGGCGCGGCAATGGTTTGGGATGCCGAACAACAGGGGCATCTAAGGCCGGGAATCAGCATCGTCGAGGCCACCAGCGGCAATACCGGTATCGCCTTGGCCTATGCCTGTGCGGCACGTGGATATCGCCTGCGCCTCGTCATGCCCGACACGATGTCGATCGAGCGCCGATCGATGCTCAAAGGATTCGGCGCGGAACTAGTGCTGACGCCCGGAGCCGAAGGGATGAAGGGAGCGGTCGCGCGAGCAGAGGCGATTGCCAGTGAGCCGGGATGGTTCATGCCGCGGCAATTCGACAACCCCGCCAATCCGAAGATCCACTTCCAGACGACGGCACCCGAGATTGACCGCGATACCGAAGGCCAGGTCGATGTCTTCGTCAGCGGCGTGGGGACGGGCGGCACGATTACGGGCGTCGGTCAATACTTCAAGAACGAGAAGCGACGCCAGTTGCACGTGGTTGCGGTGGAACCGGCCAGTAGCGCGGTCCTGTCTGGAGGCGCGCCGGGTAAGCACAAGATTCAGGGGATCGGTGCTGGTTTTATCCCCAGCGTCCTTGATCGATCCATCATCGACGAAGTGTTGACAGTCACCGACGATGAGTCCGTGGCGATGGCCCGTCGACTGATGCTCGAAGAGGGCATTTCCTGCGGAATAAGTTGTGGTGCGGCGATGGCTGCATCGTTGCGACTGGCGGCTCGGCCTGAGTTCGCTGGTAAGACGATTGTGACCGTGCTTCCCGATGCCGGGGAACGGTATCTGTCGACATCGCTCTTCGATGGTCTGGCGACTCCCGACCCGCAACCCGTGCGTGAACTTCCCTTTGTGCCAGATCCCTATCACTACGATCTCGGCGACGAATAAGACGGCGACACGATTCATTCGTATTCGATCAGTTCAGCTACTCAAGGATTTTTTCGATGCCGGACAATTTGTTGCAGCGCAGCGTGACGACGTCGGTCGCGCGAAACCTGGCGAACACGACGAAGACATCACCGAAGATGATGTCGATCACGCCTCGCTGGCTGCTCAGTCTGCTGCCGTGGGTTCACGTCGAAGGAGGCACCTACCGCGTTAACCGGACGAAAGTCGAGTTGAGCAAAGCCGAACGGATCGGCATCGAATTTGTCAACGGGGTCGCTTCGTTCCCGGCCGAATCGCTGCGTAGCGTTCCACTGTTTTCCGGCCTTCCAGGGCCGGTGATTGATCGAATGGCGAAGAAGTTCGCCACTCAGGAAGTTTCGCTCGGGAACAAGCTGGTCGTCGAAGGGAAGGGGGGCAATGAGTTCTTCATCATCGCTCAAGGTCAGGTCGAAGTCCTCAGCAAGGGGGCTCATGGGACCGATCTACGCATCGCTTTGCTGACCGAAGGGGAGTTCTTCGGTGAGGTCGATGTTGTTTCCGATAAGCCCTCGGATGTCACCATTCGCACGATCACTCCCTGCGTGCTAATGACGCTCTCTCGTAAAGATTTGGATGCCGTTCTGAAGGAGTTGCCAAATCTGAAAGCCGATTTCAAGAACGCGATTGATGAGCACCTGGAATTGCGTTCGGTCGTGAATCGTTATGGCGAACGCAACATCGATTTGGTCTCGGGCTTCGCCGAAAACGTCGAGATCCCCGAGACATTCGTCGATTACTCGGCGCATCCACGCGAATACTCGTTGTCGTCTGTGCAGACTGTCGTGCGAGTACACACACGCGTCTCGGACCTCTACAACGGACCCTTCAATCAGCTTGAAGAGCAGATGCGGCTGACGATCGAAGGGATCAAAGAGCGTCAAGAATGGGAACTGATTAACAGCAAGAAGTTCGGATTGATCCATTCGGTCGATCCCGCCATGCGCATCAGCACGCGATACGGAGCGCCGACCCCCGACGATCTGGACGAACTGCTCGCTCTCGTCTGGAAGAAACCTGCCTTCTTCCTGGCCCATCCGAAAGCCATCGCCGCCTTCGAGCGGGAATGTACCTGGCGTGGAGTGCCCCCAGTCACAATGAACCTGTTCGGAACCCCGGTCATCATGTGGCGCGGTATTCCACTGGTTCCGTGCGATAAGCTGGAGATCAAAAGCCGCTACCAGTCGAACCTCTCTTTTGGCACGACCAGCATCCTGCTGCTGCGAGTCGGTGAAGCCGATCAGGGGATCGTTGGCCTGCATCAAATGGGGATCTCGGGCGAGATCATGCCCAGCCTGTCAGCTCGCTTAATGGGTTTGGACAGCTTGGGCGTCGCGTCCTATCTGCTGACGTTGTACTTCTCCTGTGCTGTGCTGACGGACGATGCCCTCGGCATCCTCGAGAATGTCGAAGTCGGCTACTACCACGACTATCGCAACCGTGGCCACAAAGGCTTTGAAGACGGTCTGGGAATCTGATTGATCTACCGGTGTCATTGGTAATTCATTTGTTTTTGGCATGAAGGATCGGGCGATATGTCGGACAATTTGTTGCAGCGCAGCGTGACCACGTCGGTCGCACGGAATCTGGCAAACACGACGAAGACGACACCGAAGATGATGTCGATCACGCCGCGGTGGCTGCTCAGCCTGCTGCCGTGGGTTCAGGTCGACGGCGGCACCTACCGCGTCAACCGAACCAAGGTTGAATTGACCAAGGCTGAACGGATTGGCATCGACAGCACGAAAGGTGTGCTGTCGTTCGCACCCGAGTCCCTTCGCAGTGTGCCGCTGTTCTCCGGACTACCTGCGTCGGTGACGGCTCGTATGGCCGCCAAATTCAAGACGGAAGAAGTCACGCTTGGTAACAAGCTGATCGTGGAAGGCGAAGACGGCAACAAGTTCTTCGTGATCGCTCAGGGCCAGGTCGAAGTCCTCAGCAAGGGGGCTCACGGGACGGATCTGCGGATCGCCCTGCTGACCGAAGGAGAATTCTTCGGCGAAGCGGACGTCGTTTCCGACAAGCCGTCCGATGTCACCATCCGGACGATCACTCCGTGCGTACTGCTCACACTATCGCGCAAGGATCTGGACGCAGTTCTGAAAGAACTCCCGAACCTGAAGACCGATTTCAAGAAGGCGATCGACGAGCATATCGAACTGCGTTCGACGGTAAATCGTTACGGCGAACGCAACATCGATCTGGTTTCCGGGTTTGCTGAGAACGTCGAAATCCCCGAGACGTTCGTCGATTATTCAGCCCATCCGCGCGAATATTCGATGTCGGCTGTCCAGACCGTGGTTCGCGTCCACACGCGAGTCTCTGATCTCTACAACGGTCCGTACAATCAGCTCGAAGAACAGATGCGGCTGACGATCGAAGGGATCAAGGAACGCCAGGAATGGGAGCTGATCAACAGCAAGAAATTCGGCCTGATCCATTCGGTCGATCCGGCGATGCGCATCAGCACGCGCTACGGTGCCCCCACTCCTGATGATCTCGACGAGTTGCTGGCCCTCGTTTGGAAGAAGCCTGCCTTCTTCCTGGCTCATCCCAAGGCCATCGCCGCCTTCGAACGTGAATGCACGTGGCGCGGTGTGCCGCCCGTCACGATGAACCTGTTTGGAACCCCTGTCATCATGTGGCGTGGCGTACCGCTGGTCCCTTGCGACAAGCTGGAAATGAAGAGCCGTTACCAGTCGAATCAATGGTTCGGCACAACCAGCATTCTGTTGCTGCGAGTCGGCGAAGCAGACCAAGGCGTCGTCGGTCTGCATCAGGCCGGTATCCCGGGCGAGATCATGCCAAGCCTCTCTGCTCGATTGATGGGCCTCGACAGCTTGGGCGTCGCGTCCTACCTGCTGACGTTGTACTTCTCGTGCGCGGTGCTCACGGACGATGCGCTGGGCGTGCTCGAAAATGTCGAAGTCGGCTACTACCACGACTACGAACATCGCAAAGCGACCCCCAAATAAGCGGTCCCGTTCGATGCGTCAGTGACTCTCGTTGATGGTTCAGAGCTTCCCACTTTATTGTGGCGTCCCGCGAGCTGAAAACCGTTGAGTCTAACCCATGCTTCAACGCGACACACTAAGGACTGGATCGGCCGATGAACGAAGTGACACCCGACCTGATCGCGCAGATTGCCTCGCGGATGCTGAACGAACTCCCCGGCACGCCGTCC
>DASYEA010000997.1:0-8624 GCA_036499265.1 Schlesneria sp.
GGTCCCAAGCTTCTTCCGCCATCGCACCTTGAAGTTAATGCAAGCTCGCAATGCTCGGATGCTTTGCGAGCGACATCTAGCGATACGTCCGGTCACCGCCGTCGATACGGCTCGAATGTAAGGAACCGATGACATGAAGTCACTGTTGCAAAGGCTCGTTCGAGCGTCGGTGGTGGCAGGCCTGTGCCTGATTGCCACGATGAGCGCCGTCGCCCAGGAAACACCTGGAATCGTACGAATTACGAAACCAAGCACTGCTGCGGCGATGAGTTCGCAACAAGTGCAGCAAGCCAGCTTTGGACATTTCCAGGGTGGCTATGCGAGTGGGACCAACTGCGATTGTCCCAATGGAGCTGCCGGGGGTTGTCCTCACTGCTGGGCTGGTTGCCCTCAGGGCCGCTGTCAGTGTACGCAAGACATGATGAACTACTTCCGCTGCAAGTTTGGCTACTTCATTCCGACCGGTGCTGGCGGCGTGGGTGTCCCCATCTGCGGAAAATATGCACGAGTATATCCGCAAGACCCGTATTACTTCGATCAGCGTGATGGACAAGCCTGGGGTGCCCAGGGATATGGCATGCCGATCGCCGTCCCATTGGCTCCGACTGTCGGCCACACCTACAACTACGGTTGGGGAACCCCATCCAGCCGTCTGACCCCCGTCTCTCGACCAGCCTATTAGTTGGTTCAAGACATCTGCCGTTCGGCAAACTTATTGATCATTGTACAAATCTCTGCAAGCAGTTGTCTTGCGGTCTGAAGGAACAGGCGAATGACGCTCAGGAAATCAAACTGGATGACAGCGGCCTGCCTCGCTGCCCTCTCGTGTACGGGAGCGGTCCAGGCACAAGACGACGGCTCCACGGGAATTGTCCGGATCTCGGATCGTCGTCCGGGAACTCCCGTCAAACCCGCCTCGTTTCACGGTCACGGCGGTTATGTCAACAATTACAACAACGGCGGATGCCCCACTGGCGACTGCCAGTATGGAAATGGATGCCAGCACGGCCCCTGCTTCCATGGCTTCTTCCAGGAACGATACTGCAAGAACTCGCCCGATCACGGCTATTCGCCACCAGCCAAATATCCGCTGCAACGTCGCGGGGTCCAGTACAACCAGTACTTCCCCAATCAGTGGTACGGAACACCCGGAGCCAGCTACCAGGGTGCTCCGATGGTCTATCAACCGACGGATACGACGCAACTGGGCTTCTCCTACCAGCACGTCCCATTCTGGCAGCCAAACCCTAACATGATGCCGCAGCGACCTGTGCCAGCCCAGTGGCACATTACTGCTCCCGTCGCGTATGCCTCTGGCTTTCATCAAGGCTATGGCGGCTATGGATACGGTGGAGTTGCGGGAGGCGTTGGTTCGCAGAACTGCGATTTCCAGACGACCACCCCAACACCAACGGCTCCTGTGACCCCTGCGGCCCCCGCACCTGTCAACAATGCTGTCCCCGCCGAAATCAACGCAGCGCCAGAAGCCTCGTTGCCACCGGCACCAAGACAATATGAGAATGCTGCCGCCAGCGGACATATTCGCCGAGCCATCTACTAAGTCGGCACGCTGCTGACGTGACACAAAAAACGAGAGCCCGCTTTGATGCGGGCTCTCTTCATTCTTTGAAGTGACATCAACTCACTTTGCCGGAGTCATTCCCAACCGACGTTCTTCCGCTTCGTATCTCACCTTCAAGTCTCCCCCACCGAGTTCGGGATAAAGAACTTTGGCGAGTGCCAACAGCTTTCTGGCCTCAGGCAGTTCTTGTAGTTTAATGCAGGTTGAGATGACTCCTAGTCGAGCCGTCAACCACTCGGGCGAGCCTTGCTTGCTCAGCGATTCGACGCGGCGCCAGCACTGCTTCGCAAGAACAGTAGCTTCTCGAGGTTCAAACTCGGACAGCAACGTCGCGATCTCTCGCTGTCGATTGGCGTCCTTTGCTGCTGCGGTTGCTTGCCGCTCGTAAATCTCGATCGCCTTCGTGATCTGCCCACTGGCCAAGTAGGTGCGACCGAGTGACTGATCCAATCGATCTTGCTCATCGCGGGCAAGGGAGCTTCGATGCTTTGACAACAGTTCAACGGCTCGAAGCTGCAACTCGCCATACTGAAGTTGACGTTGGCGGTTGGTAGACGCCACGAATGGTGCCAGTCGTTCGATGATGACGAGCAGGTCTTGTGGTGCCGCCGCCGCGAGAGAATCCAGCAACCGCTCGGCTTCCACCGGTTTTCCGTTCCCCGCTAGCGCTACTACCAGCAGCGATTCCGCTCGCTGAACTAGACGAGTCCACCGCTCGTATTGTTCATCCTCTTTGTCGATGTCTTTGCCGGTCCGCACCAATTGATCGAGCAACGATTCGGCGCGATTGAACTGTGGTGGCTCGACAAGGAGTTCGATCGCAGCGAAGTGCAGCACCACTTCTCCCTGCGAAGCCGTCCAAGGCCGGTTCGACTTCTGAATCAAAGTTACGAACTGTTGAAGCGTGCTTCGTGCGGACCGCTCGAAATCGGCTGTCGGCAGCTTGCGTTCACGCATCCTGGTCAGGATGGTCTCATAGCAGCGGGCAGCACCGGCGTGCGCCTCGTCCGCGCGCGGATGTGTGGATGTCACTTTCAAATAGATTGGCAAAGCCACCGTGGCTTGCAATCGCTGTTCTTCGAGCTGCGCCCTGAAAAAGCGAGCATCATCCGCAGTCGGATCGCTCGGGAAAATCTCGATCTGATGATCGAGCGCCTGCGTGTAACGTTCGCGGCGCACTTGTGTCTTTTCCTGGTCATATAGCCGTCCCAGGCAATAGGCTGCATTGAGGCTCGATGAAGCTGCTCGAGGGCTCTGGGCGTAGTCGTTTGTCAGACGCAGGAACTCAGTGCAGGCTGCTTCGTATTGCTTGTCGTTGAGAAGAATCGATGCTCGTGTATAGCCGAGATCGGCAGCCAGGTCCGTCTGTGCGGCTGCTCGCGCCGACGCTTCCGCACGAGCATACCCCTTAAGTGCCAAATCGATCCGCCCTCCCAAGAAGTCGGCGCGAGCCTGCTGCATGACGGCGTCCAACTCTGGTCCATATTTCTCTGCGGTCCGTGTGGCATCCCAAAGTTGGTGGCATCGGCTACTCCAGTAGCCGCCGACCTGATCGTCACAGCGCTGCAACGTCACTTCGGCCTGATCACGAAGCGACTTGGCAAGGTCGATATTCTTGCGTGCGACCGCCATGTCGCGCATGGAAAGCAAACATCGAATCTGCAGGAACCATAGTTCCCCCGACAAACGTTGATTCTGAGAACGCAACTGAACGATCAGCTCCAATGCGTTGTGGGCTTGATGACGATCTAGCAGGACACGCGCATGTTCTGCAGTCACTATTTCCAGAAATTCTCGGTCCGTATCCGTGATGCTCTTTTCGAGAGCATTGAGCATTTCCTCCGCTCGACTGAGATCGCCCTTCAGTCGCGCGCAGTCAACCAGGAGGACCTTCGCATGAAATGTAATCTGCTCGTCCGACACGTTGACGAGCTTGCGAGCGGTTGTTTCCGCAAAGACGAGATCATCGGTTCGTTGTCGAGAATCTGCTGGAGATAACTCGGCTCGAGTTCTCAAGCTTTGCGCCAACGCCAGACGCACTCGATAGAGCGCAACTCGCAACACATGCGAAGACGGACTGTCGGCTACGTTCTTCTTGTCTCGCTGCGGCCCCAGCAACTCGCTCTCTAGGGTACTCAGCATCTGGATGGCATCGGCACATCGCTGCTGAGTTCGCTTGGAAAACGCATCGTCGAAGGGTCGCAACTCGCACTCAACACGCAACCATTCGCACTCGTTTCCCAGGACGAGCCCAGATTGAGCCGCCAGCATCAAAGCATAGGGGCCGGTCGGTTCCCGGTTCCGCTCGTCATCGACAACCGATCGGGCTCGCTTCCAGAGGTCCTCCTGTTGTTCTTCCGAAACAAACTCCGCGTGTCGTGCGATCGTGCGTGAGAGTTCGATCGTCAGGTCCACACGCCGCGAGTGAGGCAGATTCAATTGCGAGAGGCGGGCGATCGCGTAGCTCTCACCGATGGAAAATAGCCCGCGCTGCCGCAGTTGATTGAAGTACAACGAAAGTGAATCATCGATGGCAATAGATGTCGATGGTCCACCACAGACGATCAGCAGGAACAGACCAACGACGATGGATCGACTATGACTGGGCATCGACACAGCTCATTCTGGACGGCATGCGCGGTCGCTCGCGACCAACATGATTTCCCAATGAGTCTACCCAACGACGAACTTGCTGTCTGCGGCAGTTCACACGGGGTACTGACTGGCGTCGAATGTCGGATCTTTTTTAACGTCAATCAGACGCCAGCAATACCAGGATGCCACACTGCGATAGGGGGACCACAACTGGGCAATTTCGTGGCTGGTTCGTTTGTCAGGCAATTCTGCTAACCCATAAAGTTCGCGAATGGACGAGCGAACGATCAAGTCGTCATGTGGAAAAATGTCCAGACGTCCCAGCGAAAAGATCAAAAACATCTGCGCGGTCCAGCGACCGATTCCATGCACCTGGATCAAATGCTCGATCGCGGCTTCGTCGTTCATCCGACCAATGCGATCTAAACGCAAGCGATTATCCAGTACTCTGGCGGACAAGTCCCTCAAGTACGAAACTTTCTGACCTGATAATCCAACCGCTCGCAATTGCTCATCGGTGACATTGGAAATCGCTTCGGCAGACAACTTGTCGGGCAGCAACAATTGATCCAGGCGCAGCCGGATCGCTCGCGCGGCGCTGGTGGAGATCTGCTGCGACAAGATGGACCGGACCAGCATGGCGAACCGATTGCGATCCAGCTTCAAAGTGAATGGGCCGGCCTTCGAGATCAAGTTGCTCATGATTGAATCGGCTTGGTGCAAATGGACCAAGGCCGAATCAATGTGCTCTGTCTTCAGTGGCATTGTGAGCTATCTCAGAAACGAACTTTGCGACGATCAGGTCATCGGAATAAATCTCGCCAGCAGCATGGCTGGAATGATGAGTGCCGCGGTCGCCATTGCATGCGGAGTTCGATAGGCAGGATCGGCGATTTTCCAGAAGACCAGCGTCGCATCCAGCATCACGTACGAAAGCAGAAGCAACTTGATTGTCACTTGGACATTGAGCGGTGATGGATTCATCAGCGCGTTCAAAGCTCGGCGATTCAACGTGAATGCAATGATGGCCAACATCCCCAGCGAGAGATGGCCGTCACCCTGAGGCGGCCAGGTCCAAACGGGCCAGGCAATCATCAGAACTGCCAGCAGAACTATTCCCGCGTTGAAGAGGACTTGTGCCAGCACGAGTTGCCAGCGGCTGCTTGTCTTGGCTTCGGTTCGAGCGAAGACAGTCACCCCAACGATGTAGACGCCGAGCCCTATCGCGGCCAACAATTGAGGTTGAACGAGTAGTCCTGTGTCCCAAGTCTGCTGAGCACTCGCTCCCAGTAAAACGTTCAAAAGCCGACAACTCCCCATTGCCAAGGGGCCAAGAGGCGTTCGTTTCAGGACGCCATCATAGGCGAGAATCGCAACCACGATTAATGCTGCAACCTGCAGGCTGATCATCGTGACAGTCGACGCGGCGACCAATCCGAGGATCATCAGGACAACACCAAATCCCACGGCGGCGGAGACGGAAACGCGACCGGACGGAATGGGGCGACCAGGCCGCTCCTCAGAATCCTGCTTCCGATCAAAGACATCATTAAAGACCATTCCTGACATGTATAAACAGCAGGACGCAATTAGTAATCCAAAGAACTTTGTCGGGCTTTCCCATCCATTCGGTCCAACGACGTACGCGTGAGTCAGCACATAGCCAAGAATGATGTCGGCCATCGCCGTGAAGATTGTGGGGAGACGAATCAACTGCAAGTAAGCAAGCATCAACAAATTCCTTCCAGGTTAGAGGAGAGATTATGTCCTCATCAACCCGGATCGTCGAGGACGGTACCAATTTCGATTCGGCCCGCGTAAAACAGAGTCAATGTAGACAGCACACTCCGTGTGCTGAAGGTTTTCTCCCCATCTACACCAACCATCTGCTGCTGGCTCACTCGGCACGCGGAGTGTGCCTACTACTTTACGAAGGCCAGGCCGATGCGACCTCTGCTGTCGTCAATCATCTTATTCACCGTCGCCTTCAGCGACGTTCCACCCGTTCAAGCCGGATGGAGAGCGGGAATCGCCAAGTCGGTCATTACCCCGAAACAGCCCATGTGGATGGCGGGGTACGGCAGCCGTACCGGGCCGGCAGAAGGAACCGAGCATGATCTTTATGTCCGAGTCCTGGCTTTGGAAGATGAGGCAGGGTACCGAGGAATTGTGCTCGCCAGCGACACGTTGGGCATTCCACTGAGGATGTACGACGAACTTGCGAAGCTGTTGAAGCAGGAATATGGCTTGGATCGTTCACAGTTTGTTTTACACGGTTCGCATACGCACTGTGGCCCCGTCCTGCAGAATGCCCTCTACGATGCCTACCCGTTAGACGCTGCTCAGATTGAGCTGATCGACAATTACTCCGATTGGCTGACAACCGAAATCGTCGCGACGATCGGCCGCGCCATTCAAGACTTGAAGCCGGCGACCCTTTCTCGCGGGCAGGGAACAGCAGATTTCGCAGTGAATCGCCGTACCAACCGCGAGCCCGATGTTCCGATGCTGCGCGAACAGAATCTATTGTTCGGTCCAGTAGATCACACGGTTCCCGTCCTGGCGGTTCACGCGATCGATGGAACTTTGCGAGCCGTGGTCTTTGCCTACGCCTGCCACAACACGACTCTGAGTTATATGAAGTGGTGTGGTGACTACGCTGGATTCGCGCAACTCAATCTGGAGTCGAGTCACCCTGGAGCAGTCGCGCTGTTTTGCATGGGGTGCGGTGCCGATCAGAATCCACTGCCCCGACGCACCGTAGAACTCGCCGAAGCCTATGGCAAACGACTTTCCTCATCGGTGGAAGCGGTCCTTTCGGAAAAAATGGAACCAATCAAACCGTCACTGAAAACGACGCATGAATTCGTCTCGCTGCGGATGCAAGAGCTGCCAGCGATGGCGGAATTGCAAGCGATGGCAAATGGCCCTGCCGACTATCGCCAGCGCTGGGCCGCACGAATGTTGAAGAGAGCAACCAAACCAACCGGCCCGGAAGAATACCCCTACCCGGTCACTGCCTGGAAGCTGGGGACGGACCAAATCTGGATCACACTGGGCGGTGAGGTCGTTGTTGACTATTCTCTGCGTTTGAAAAGCGAATTCGGCGAGCGAGCCTGGATCACCGCCTACTCGAATGATGTGATGGCGTACATTCCGTCGTTGCGAGTCCTTCGGGAAGGTGGTTACGAGGGGCAAAGCTCGATGATGATTTATGGCCTTCCGACGGAACGATGGGCGGAAGAGATCGAGGAACAAATTGTGGCGACCGTGGGAAAATGTGTCAGGCGAATTCAGGCTGACCAGTGATTCATGGGACGAACGAATAGAGGCAAGGACGAGCATTCATGCGGCCGGTAAAATCATGCGGGGTCATCGTATTTCGCAGGCAACCCGAAATTTCGTTCCTGCTCATGAAGCATCCGCATCGCTTCGATTTGCCAAAAGGGCACGTGGAAGCTGGTGAAACAGAGATCGAATGCGCGCTGCGAGAGATGTGGGAGGAGACCGGAATTCCCACCAACCAAGTCGCCCTCGATTCTGAATTTCGCTACGAGGAAGTCTACTATCCGATCGAGCCGCGGTTCGGATCTGAACGTGTCGAAAAGACACTGGTCATCTTCCTGGGCTGGGTCGACAAAGTCGACGAGATCGTTGTCACTGAGCACGGCGGTCACGAATGGCGACCCTGGAACCCGCCCCACCACATTCAAAAGTTCACCATCAATCCACTGCTCGCAGCCGTGCAGACGCACTTCGCCAGCCATCCTCCGGTCTGATTTTGCGATGCGGTCTCCGGAATTTAAACCTCGGGTGCCACGGTTTTGGAGTCTTCGACAAGGCCGTGTCTTCGTCTTTGGGAGGGCGAGGCTCCTGCCGAACCGCGCACGTCGATTGACTCACAATAACTCTGCGGCTCGGCAGGAGCCTCGCCCTCCCAAGCAGACCGAAATCGCCTGACCGATTATCCAGCCATGACCGAATCACCGACAGTCCACTTTGCTCCGTCGCGAATGACTCGACGATAAAGCGTGTCTCGCTCGACTGGGACTCGTCCCGCCTCGCGGATCAAACGGTTGATGTGATCGACGGTGAGACCTTCGGGCGTCTTGGCTCCGGCGTCGTGATAGATGATTTCATGAACTACCGTGCCGTCGAGATCGTCGGCTCCAAAGCCAAGTGCCACCTGAGCGATCTGCTCACCCAGCATGATCCAGTACGCTTTGATATGGTCGAAGTTGTCGAGCATGATTCTCGACAGGGCGACGATTCGCAGATCCATCGCTCCGGTCGGCTTTTTGATGTAATCGAGCCCCGTGTTGTCGGGATGGAATGCCAATGGGATGAAGGTCTGGAATCCCCCGGTCTCATCTTGTAGTGACCGCAGTTTGCAGAGGTGATCCATCCGATGCTCGGCTCGTTCGACGTGACCGTATAGCATCGTCGC
>DASYEA010000998.1:0-5012 GCA_036499265.1 Schlesneria sp.
AACGGCTTCAACCGCGATACGGATCGGCACAAACGATTCAATCTGAGCCGACACGGTTCCCAGGTTCTCCTTCGCTCCAGGGATCCGAACGTCGAACCGATAGACGCCGGTCTGTCGTGTTTCGCTCGAGGGATAGTCGACCTGAAAGACACCCTGCTGATCGGCTTGAGGCAGGCAGTGCAGGTCGGCAACGACTCGTCCGTCAGGACGCGTGACCTTCACCGACAACGGGAATGGTGGGGGACAATGTCCCAGCCGATCGCGCAAGATCCCTGTCAGGTGGACCGTGTCGCCCGGTCGATAGACACCCCGTTCGGTGTACAGCATCGCTTCGTAATGATCCGGCCAGGCTCGACCCGACTGATCAACCGTGTCGATCATCCACGAATGCCGGTCGGGCAGCAGGTAGTTCAGGTCGCCGTTGCGTTCAGCGGTCAGCAGCCAGGCTGCGCCGTCAGGATGATTCTCGGGGATGCTCAGCGAAGCCAGCCCTTCGGCGTCGGTCGTGGCCTGCGCCAGGATTTGATTGTTGAACGAACGAGCGGTCACGGTGACGCCCGCTTGCGGCTCGGCACTGCGCAGCGACATAGCCCAGACCAGCCAGCCATCGCGACCTCGTTTCGCGGTCAGGCCCAGGTCGGTGATCGCCACGGTCGTGACTTCGCGGTTCCAGTAATCCCCGACATCGGCGACCGAAACACGATAGATCCCACTGTGTGGTTGTGGCGGTGCTTTCCCATCCACTGATTGGTCCGTACCCAGCAGTTGTCGCAGATCGAGGGCAACGGTCTGCGGAACATCCTTTGCCAGGTCGAGACTACGCTGCCGTTCATGCACAATGCTGCGCATCGTTGCGGCGTCGTTACGACCCTGCAAAAAGGCCGCCAGGTTGTTCGCGTGCAATTTCGAACCACTCATGCGAACGCCATTGATGTTCACACATTGCATGTCGACAGTCAGATTCCCATCAGGAATCAGAATCCCCTGACCCGACGTAATGCGCAGTTCCGACGGCCGATGCGGCACATCGATCTGAATCGGTGACGTCTCGCCCAGCGTCTGGCCATCGTTGGCCATGATCGTCTGAGGGAGCGAAATCGCATACCGCTGACCACACAGAAAGTGACCGCGCAGCACGACACCGGCGTGATACGAATTCGCATCAGCGTCACCGGGCGAAAATTCTACGCGCAGATTCTCGACTGCGGGCGAGATCTTCACCTTCGGTCGTTCTTGATCGGCCGACAGGCCTCTGGAGAAGTAAAGCTGCACAGCGACGTCGCTGTCGAACGAATCGGGATAGACCAGCGATCGGACCAGCGCGAACGCAGTTGGCAATGTCAAATCGCGGGCCTCAACAGACCCCAGCAACAAGTCGGCACCCGCTCCAGTTAAGTTGGCCGCCAAAGCGATGCGTAAGGCACTGGACGGGCGGCTGGTTCGCACGATCAGTTTTGAGGACGCCTCCTTAGTCAGCACGGTCGCATCCAGTGCTCGTCCGCCAGAGCGTGATTGCACAACGGCGGACGAGCTGAAGAGATCGACGTTGCCCTTGGGTGGGTCGACAGGATCGATTGCTGGAAACGCAGAATCTGAGAGCACCATCGCTCGCAACAGATCGCCCGGAGCAACGGGCTGATTGAAGATCAGTTCAAAGGAGACGCCATCTTTGGTGCAGGTCTTCAAGTTCGTCAGCAGCCACATCAGTGGCCGCGTCTCGAAATGAAATCGCTTCGATGCCGAGTCGAGATCAGCTTGAGTCTGCTCAGTGAAATCGACCGCCGCCGTCAGATCGAACTTGCGACCGGCGGGCAACGGCTTGTCGAACACGAATGCCAGTCGATTGGTCGAAACCCAACGCCAGTGCCCCGCGACTTGCGGCGAGACATGGAATGGCGCGTGTTCGAGCGGTTGATTCAGTTCACGCTCGTCAACAATCGGACGATCGAAGATCGCCAGCAATCGTTCGGCCGCATCAAAGTTCTTCGGCGCGCCGAGCGTCTCCGTCGACGTCGCGTTTTCTGGCAGCAGCGCACTCGTTGAGTTGGAGATCGGCAACCAGGCTGTGATCCTGGCCAATTCGATGACTGTTGGAACCCTTGGATTCGCAACGACCTTGATCACCGAAGGATCGATAAAGGCGGGTTCGTCGACAATCGGTGGCGCGGCATCCGGCTCGACTGACGTAGTTCGCGGAGGAGTGACGTCGAGCAATACCAAAGAGTTACGATCGTGCTGTGGAGCCCATTCGTATCGAATCCAGACCAATCCCGCCGCATTCAACGACAGAAACATCCCCACCACCAGCCAAAACCGGCTGGACCGCTGCTGCAACATAACCGCCTCCCTGCTGTCGACCACCGGCAAATTCTGCCGGTCTGAACGCGGGCGGATCTGTAACAGAAATCAGCGATTGTCGGAACACGAAATTGACCAGACAGAGTGCCACGAATCCGTGACTCAAGCCGCCGCTCAGCCTTGGTAACTCGCCATCAGCGTGGCGGGCGGCTTGGCTGATTCGGGGGAGCCATATCTGTCCGGAAGCGGACAACTCGGACGTAGTCTCTCGCACCACGGAAATGATCCGAACCGACCGACGGAGCGGTCGCGGGGAATTCGGGCTCGCTCTGCGACGGACGATTGGCGACGTAGCCGTCCGACAAGGTTTCCAGAAAGGCAACGACGTCGTTCTCTTCGGCGTCGGTCATTCCGAGCTTGCCCAGTTCGTCACGGTTGACGTTGTCGATGACATCGGGTGCCCCGAATTGCTCGGGGTTCTTGTCGCGGCGATTGTAGAACGCGACGACATCCTTCAGGCTCTTGAAAGTACCATTGTGCAGATAGGCCTTTACGAATTGCGGGTTAGGCCGCTTAGCGACGTTTCGTAGCGTCGGCACCTTCACTTTGCCCAACTGAGTGTCGTCATTCAGGATGGCTCCCAGGCCCACATCGCGATATTTCGCTCCGTCGGCGTTCACGGACGCGTTTGCTCGATAGAACGGGTTGCCGGGATTGCGAGGTGCTCCCACGTTGTCATAGGAGAAGTCTGTAAAGAGCGGCGGTGATCCGTCAGCCCCCTTCTGATGAGGGTGACAGGCCGTGCAGCCCGCTTTGTTCGCGAACAGGTCCAAACCCCTTTGCTCCGCCGCGGTCAACTTGGCTTGCCCTGCCAGGAACGCGTCATACTTGGAACTGAACGCGTTGACTTCGCGTGACGCTTCGTACGCGGCGATCGCCCGCGCGATCAGATCGAACGCCTCTTCCTCACCCGATTCTGTCAGTGCTTTCGGACCATAGACTTTCGCGAACAGCCCGCGATAGGTGGCATGCTTGACCTTGTCGACGACATCGGCCGCCGACGCATTATTCATTTCCAGAGGATTCAAGAACGGGCCCTTGGCCTGCTCGACCAGATCGTCGACGCGGCCATCCCAGAACTGGCCTCCAATCCAGGTTTCGTCGGCGGCGCTGTACTCACGTTTCGGGCTGAACGACGCATAGGCGGCAGATGGCGGCTTGCGATTGCCGAACCGACCCGGAGCCGCCCCCTGATAAACGGCCGTCTTCAGATTCGTCTTGGAATCGGGGCCGGTGAACCCGACTTCGGGCGCGTGGCAACTGGCACACGACTGGCCCGCAGGTGACGACAAATTCTTATCGAAGAAGATCTGCTTGCCCAGTTGTTCCAGCGGCGAAAGATCCGCCGCACTCAATCCATTCGCGCTGGCCGCCAACACACTGCAGGTCAGCAACCAACGACTCGATCGAGAGATCTGATCGAGTGAAAACAGGTTGGTGAAGGAAGGGTGCATCATGACCTCCTGCGATGCGAACGCATCAAACTCGAACGGGCGCGGCCCTGCGCTGGATATGAGTGGAATGTGCGGGTTTTATGAGAAGAACGAAAAATCGACAACTGCGGTTACGTCAATGTAAGTTAACCGCGCTGCGAGATGGCCGAGATATTCAACACCGCTGGACTGCGATTCTCGCAACCGACTCGTTTCCAGAGCGTTACCCTCAATCGACGGTCGTCATGGGAGAGAGCGGCAAATTCTGCCGAACGCTCTGCGTGCGGAGGTACCCAACCATCGCGGCATCAGCACGCGGATCACTTCGCTTGGGGCAGAATCAAAATGAAAACACCCACTCTTCTGTTTCCAGCAAGAGTGGGTGCGAGTGTGATTTGGGTCGAAAACAACCCGTTACTTATCGAGTTTGAAGTCGAATACCTCTTTTGAGGACTTCACTTCTTTGTCGAGTGTCGTCTCGGTGTTGTACTTCGGCGGAATCGCCTCGGCGACCTCGTCGATCATCGTTCCTTTTGGAGCAGGTGACCCCATTTCGATCTGTTTGCCTGTTTTCTTCGGCCAGCGAATCTGAACCTTGTACTTGCCATATGTCGGGCCGTTTGCGGCAGAAATAGAATACTTGCCGTCCTTAATTGCACCTCCCGTGCTGGCCCCCTTCGTGTCAGCAGTCGGTAGAAACGCGATCGTTCCCTCACTAACCGGTGCTCCATCAAGGGTGACTTCGCCACTGAGTGCAGCCCTCGGCGGTCCAGAACTGCCGCAGCCGATTGCGACCAAAGCAATCACAAGACTAAAAAAACTTCGATGAAATCGCATGAATCAGAATTCTCCAATGACGGCACCGTCGGCAATCCAACACAGGCTCTGGAATGTTGGCAAGTTGATGTTGTTGGAAATAAAGCGTACCGAGCCATCGGCCAGCAGAGCATGAACACCACCAGTATGCCGACTTCGAGTTGTCGCGAAGTTGGCGGGTGTGTCACCTGGGGTACATGGCAGATTCATGGCAGGTAGATTTGTGGCTGCGGTGCAGGCATAAGGGTAGTTTAGCAGGTTATCGCCAATCGTACTGTTGGGACCGTTGGTCGCTTGCATGAACTGAGCTCCGGCACGATTCGTACAGAACCAACCACGCCAATCGTCTTTCGTACCTGTTAAATACTCAGCCATAACGATCGTGTTGCTCGAGCCATCGAAGAA
>DASYEA010000999.1:0-3290 GCA_036499265.1 Schlesneria sp.
TGTCCGCAGCCGTATTGCCGACATGACAAGATATTAAGGTTTGTCAGCTTTGTAGTTGGAACCATAAGAAAACGTTATCGTCTGGCTATCAAACGGGCTTTTTTGCATCAATTCAGGCCATCTCTGGCTGATATTTTTCCGCCTGATCAGCCGTGCCAAACAGACGCTCAAATATCTCGCATTCGACGAGGAATCTATTTTAATGGACATCGAGTTAATCGGCCGGTCGCTCAGGGATAACTTGTTGACTCCGATTCCCATGTGCTTTGCCTTGGGGATTTTCTCCAAGTTGATTCATGGTGGAATCAAGATTCCGAAGGAATTCTATTACGCGATTTCGATCTACCTTTTGATGTCGATCGGGATCATCGGCGGACACGAACTGGCCCATGAATACCAGGCTCACGGTGTGGCCACCATCTGGAAGCCGGCCCTGATCACATTGCTGCTGGGCTGCTTGACACCCCTGTCGGCATATGCCGTTCTGCGGTATATCGGAAAGCTGTCGATTGCTGACGCGGCCGGTATTGCGGCGCACTATGGTTCGACTTCTGCCGTCACGTTCATCGTCTCCAATGATTACGTCGGTAACCAGAACGTGGCTGTCGACGCTTACCTGCCGACGCTGGTCACGATTCTTGAATGCCCTGGTATCGCCATCGCTCTGGTCATTGGAGCGATTGGCATGAGCATGCAGAAGCGATCCGAATCGAGTGCGAAGTCGAACGGACTGGATGATGACGACGAACATAAGGGCAAACTGTGGGAAGCCCTGCATGAAGTGCTGACGGGGCAATCTCTGATGCTGATGGTGGGCTTGTTGGTGATCGGCTTCATCTCGACCCTCGTGATGCCTCCCGACAAATTTCAGGTGTTCGAGCAGTTCTTCTACAACAAGAACATGATCTTCCGCGGGGCCCTTTGTATCTTCCTGCTGGAAATGGGGTTGGTCACCGGAGAGCGACTAGGCGATTTGCTGAAGGTGGGGCCGTTCCTGGTGGCATTCGGCATCATCATGCCACTCATCCACGGATTCGTTGGTTGCTATCTGGGAAAGATGGCGGGCATGAGCCTGGGTGGCTGTGCCGTGCTGGGCGCGATTGTTTCCAGTGCGTCTTACATTGCAGCTCCCCCGGCCGTTCGCCTGACGTTGCCGGAAGCGAATCCCACCTTGTCCATGACTGCGGCACTTGGGATTACTTTCCCCTTCAATATTGCGATCGGGATTCCCATCTACTTCTGGATGGCCCAAATGGTGGGGGCTCCGGTGGTCAGCAAGGCTCCCAAGCCGCCCGCCCTGATGGTTCCCCACGCAGCGAAGTCAGCAGTGAAGGTTGAGGACGTCAAACCATCCGAAGCAAAGCACTAAGAAGCAGCGGCATGCGACGAGATCTTAAAGTTGACATGTTGCGGCCATGCGAAATGATTCATTGAAGTCGTCAGGCAGCCGTTGTGCTGCACCGGACTTAAAAAAGGGGAATCCCATGCAATTGCACACGCTGAAGAAGGTGACCATTGTCACAGAAGATTCCTTGAAGAATGAACTCAAACGGAAGATTTGTGAGCTTGGTGCTTCGGGCTTCACGTGCCGCGATGTTCAGGGATACGGGTCTCGTGGCGCTCGTAGCGACGCATTCGCCAGCAATGTGGAATTCGAAGTGATCTGCCCGGAAGCGGTTGCTCACGCGATCCTGACGTTCGTGTCGCACCATTACTTCGAGCAATACGCCTGTATTGCCTGGTTGAGTGATGTGCAAGTCGTTCGCGGTGCTCGCTACGCCGAGCCTGTGGAGACCACGCCCTGATTGCCACGTCTGCGGTCGGCACATCGCGACTAAAAACATGAAATGGTGTTACTCAAGTGAATGCACTTGGTAACACCTTTTTGCTTTGATGGACCAGGCAGTCGCCCTTCCCTATTGGAATAGCGAAGACTAATCTGAGTCGTTGATCGAATGCCCGGGGACCCCCCGCGCGCATTGACGCGACCCTCGATCAAGACGCTTTGACATGAGTCCCCGAAGTCCTGGCTGTCCCACTAAAATCGGACCAATGTGACTTCAGGGGATTTCTGTTTGTTGCGAAAGGCGATTCGATATGTTCAATCGGATACTGGGAATCGTTGTCCTCGTCATTGCGCTTGTTGGCGTGCTCATCTATAGCCAGCATCGCCAAGAACCGTTGCATGTTTCTGGTTTCGTCGAGGCGCACGAGATTCGCACCGGATCACGAGTGGGCGGGCGCGTCCATCGCGTGGCGGTCGACGAAGGACAAGTGGTTCGAGCGGGCGACGTTATGGTTGAGCTGGAGCCGTTTCAATTTCGCGAACTTCTAGCGCAGGCCGCAGCCCAGTTGGCCGAAGCGACGGCAACTCGCGATAAGGTGAAGACTGGCTTTCGCGAGGAAGAGATTGCGCAGGCGAAAGCTCACTATGACCAACTGGCCGCGAACGTCGAACTATTGGTAAATGGGCCGCGAGCAGAAGATATTTCGGCCGCTCAGTCTCAGTTTGATCTCGCCGAAGCCCAATTTGCCCTCTCGAAACTCAAGCACGCTCGCACAGAAGAACTATTTGCGAAGAAGACGACGACGCAAGAGGACATGGATCAAGCCAACACCGAGTTACGAGTTGCCAAGTCGACGATGGAGTCGCAACGCGAGGCCTTGGCGAAGCTGAAGAATGGAACCCGCCCAGAAGAGTTGGCGCAGGCCCGCGCGGAAATGGAAGAGGCAAAGCAACTCTGGCTGCTGAGAAAGAATGGTTCGCGGGTGGAAGAGATCGCTGCGGCCGAAGCTGCCGTCCAATCGGCTGATGCTGGCAAACGGGCCATTGAACGACAACTTGATGAACTGGTGATCAAAGCTCCTGTCGATGGCACGGTCGAAGCGGTTGATCTGCGTCCAGGTGATCTGGTCGGTGCCAACACCCCCGTCATCTCCGTCATGGATACATCACAACTTTGGGTTCGTGCCTACGTGCCCGAGAATCGAATGGCATTGAAGATTGGTGACCCCGTCGAGGTCTCCGTCGATAGCATTCCGGGAGAGCGGTTCGCGGCCAGGATCACTTTCCTGTCGCGTCAGGCCGAGTTCACACCCGGAAACGTGCAGACGCCAGAAGAGCGTTCGAAGCAGGTGTTCCGGATCAAAGTCACACTGGACGCGGGACACGACAAGCTGCGTCCAGGCATGGATGCGGACGTTTGGCTGAACGGCAAATGAGAGTTCCGCGAAATCGACTTCTTTTCAGAACGGCATCGGTTGAAGGGGACTCGGCATGACGGAGCCAG
>DASYEA010001000.1:0-8365 GCA_036499265.1 Schlesneria sp.
GAAGGAGTGCTGGACCTGTTGCAGTGGATCGATGAGATTCCGATCCCCAAAGCGATTCTGACTCGGAATTCTCGCATCTGTACGGACCTCGTGACCAGCCGTTTGAATCTACAATTCTCGCATGTGCTGACTCGGGAAGACGCCGCACCAAAGCCAGATCCGGAGGGGCTGCTGGCCATCTGTCGGCATTGGGAATTGGCTCCAGCAGAGGTCGTCTTTTGCGGAGATTATCTTTTTGATCTGGAAGCCGGGCGACGGGCCGGCATGCGGACGATCCTGTTTGCGCCGGGGAACCTGCCAGAATTCGCGGATCAGGCGGACTTGGTGTTGCGAGCTTATGATGCTGCGATCGAGCAGATCCAGAGTGCCTTCCTGAATGGGATCGTTTCGTGATTCCCGATCATCCTCAACGCGATTACCGCGACCTCAACATCCTGGTCATGGGCTTGGGGTCGTTTGGAGGTGGACTGGGCGTAGTTCGATTCCTAAACGACCGCGGCGCACGAATCACCATCACCGACACACGCCCCGCCGAGAAACTGACGGAATCACTCGCCGAATTGCAAAGTATCGACAATCTGCAGTTCAAATTGGGTGGGCACGACGATACCGATTTTCGCAGCGCCGATTTGATCGTTGTGAATCCGGCAATCCGCCCTGACAATCCATACCTGCAACTTGCTCGCGAAGCGGGAGTGCCGCTCACCAGCGAAATGAATCTGTTCTGGCAATGGAATCCCGCTCCGGTCACCGCCGTCACAGGCAGCAATGGAAAATCAACCACAACCGCGATGATTCACACGATCCTGCTGCAGTCGGGCCGCCGGGCCTGGCTGGGAGGGAACATCGGTATCAGCCTGCTGCCTGTGGTTGATCAAATTCAGCCCGACGACATCGTGGTTTTGGAATTGAGCAGTTTTCAACTCACCGATCTCGACCGACTCCAAGTCAGTCCGGCCGTCTCAGTCATTACGAACTTCGCGCCGAATCATCTCGATTGGCACGATTCGCTCGATCATTATCGCTGGGCCAAGCAGACGATGTTGCGCTGGCAGCAGCCGACTGATGTCGCCGTCTTGAATGGCGACGACGCGGATACGCGGGAGTGGAATTGCCAGGGGCGGCGATTGTTGTTCGGCCTGACTGATCATGCCACCGACGGAGTCTTTAGCGATCCGGACGGCGACGCGATCGTCCGAACCGACGGCCAACAACAACCGCTACTGCTGAAGCAATGGCTGAAACTTCCCGGCCGCCATAATCTAGCCAATGCGTTGGCCGCCACATGCGTTTCGCTCCAATTCGATGCGAGCCATCAAGACATCCAGCGGGGATTGAAAGAGTATCAGCCGTTGCCACACCGACTACAGTGGATCGCCGATGTCCACGGCCGCTCGTTCTACAACGATTCGCTCGCCACAACACCAGAATCAGCGATCGTCGGACTGGAGGCGTTCGATGCCCCTGTCGTCCTGCTGGCGGGGGGCTACGACAAACAGGTGGACCTGTCCGAAATGGCCTCTGCGATCAGTCGCCGTGCTAAGGCAGTGGCCTTGCTGGGGCAAACTGCGGGGACTATACGCGAGTTAATCGACCGAAAGCCGGCATTAACTTGCCTGACATCTCCCGAATTTGATTCGTTTAGTCAGGCATTTGACTGGGCAGTCGCTCAATCTGATCCGGGTGATGTAGTGCTGCTATCCCCGGGATGCGCCAGTTACGACTGGTTCCGTAACTTCGCCGACCGCGGCCAGCAGTTCGTCGAACTCGTCAATCAACTGAAGTTGCCAGAAAACGAACGAGTAGCTTCGGTCAATCACCCCGACAGTGATTCCCGCGCACCGGGAACGGCTGAATTTCCGCCTCCACGGGATGAGTCGGTCGACTGAACCCAACTCGATGATTTTCCGGTTTAGAAAGCGGAAAACGTCGAAAATGAGGACATCCTTGCTGGATGAAAAACCGTAAGTTCTGCTACAATCACCCGCTTCGGCCTTCCGAACAGGGTAGATCGTTTCTACTCCGGCAGGTTGAAGGCACCCTTTTTCTACGAACGTCCACCCTAATTTTGGATGGCAGTGTTCGGCGGTTCGAGCCGGGGGCATGACACAAAGATGTCTGCCGGACGCCGTGGCAACATGATCGGATCAGAATGGTCGACCGGAACTTAATTCGGGAATTTGATGTCAGTGACGCTGACTTGGAAACCGCCTTCGGGCTGTCTCTGGCGGACGCAGAACAGGTCGAAGAAGAACTGCTACAGATGTACGGCGCGCGTGACGAAGGTTACGACGTCAACGCCGTGCTCGAAGGAACAGTCGTTCGCGTCGAAGGCGACGAAGTTCTCATCGACATCGGATACAAGAGCGAAGGGATCGTTCCCATCGAGGAATGGTCCGAATCTGACGAGCAACCTGTTGCAGGCATGCGTGTCTCGGTTCTGCTCGAAGAAATCGAAGACGAATTCGGACTGATCCTGCTCTCCAAGAAGAAGGCAGATCGGATCCGCGAGTGGGAAAAGATCATCAGTTCCCACAAGGAAGGGGACATCGTCAAGGGCGAAGTTCTCAAGAAGATCAAGGGTGGTCTGCTGGTCAATATCGGTGTGAACGTCTTCCTGCCAGCCAGCCAGGTCGACATCCGCCGTCCACAGGACATCGATGCTTACCGCGGCAAGACGATCGAGTGCTTGATCCTGAAGATTGACGAAGCTCGTCGCAACATCGTCGTTTCCCGTCGCCGGTTGATCGAACTGCAACGCGAACAGATGAAGAAGGCGTTGCTGACCGAAATCACCGAAGGTCAGATCCGCAAGGGTACCGTCAAGAACATCGCCGACTTCGGTGCGTTCGTGGACCTGGGCGGTATCGACGGTCTGCTGCACATTACCGACATGAGCTGGGGTCGCATCAATCACCCGACGGAAATGGTCAAGATCGACCAGGAAGTCGAAGTGATGATTCTGCACGTCGATCGCGAGAAGGAAAAGATCGCGCTCGGACTGAAGCAGAAGGAAGCCAGCCCTTGGGACAACGTCGAAGCGAAGTACCCTGTCGGCACCAAGGTGCGGGGCGAAGTCGTCAACGTTATGTCCTACGGTGCCTTCGTTAAGCTCGAAGACGGCATCGAAGGTCTGGTTCACATCAGCGAAATGTCCTGGACCAAGCGCGTCAATCACCCGACCGAACTCGTCAATCCTGGCGACGAAGTCGATGTGGTTGTGCTCGGGATCAACAAGGATAAGCAGGAAATCTCGCTGGGCATGAAGCAAGCCCAGTCCAATCCTTGGGATCAAGTCGCCGCCAAGTACCCACCAGGGGCTTTGGTCAGCGGCACGGTTCGCAACCTCACCAACTACGGTGCCTTCATCGAACTTGAAGAAGGTGTTGATGGCTTGCTGCACGTCAGCGACATGTCGTGGACGCGCAAGATTTCGCATGCCAACGAACTGTTGAAGAAGGGCGATCCGATCACCTGTCAAGTGTTGTCAGTCGATCAGGAACGCAAGCGAATCGCTTTGGGCCTTAAGCAACTGGCCGAGGATCCATGGGAAACCCTGATCCCCGAAAAGTATCAGCCTGGCGCACAGGTGGTCGGCAAGGTCACGAAGATCACCAACTTTGGTGTGTTCGTGGAACTCGAACCGGAACTGGAAGGCTTGCTGCACGTTTCAGAACTTGCAGACCAGAAAATCGAAAACCCCGAAACATTCGTCAAAGTCGGTCAAGACCTCGACGTCCGCATTTTGCGTATTGACGCTAACGAACGCAAAATCGGACTTAGCCGCCGGACGAATATCGAGATCCCGCCTGCCGGTGAAGAGCCGAAGGCTGATGGAACGCCATCGGCACCGAAGGCTCGTACTGAGCTAAAGGGTGGAACCGAAGGAAGTTCGGGCCCGCTGTTCAGCCTGGGCGGCGACACGGAAGAGAAAACGGAATAGCACTGCTGCAGGACGGACGTCACAACCCGTCCTGCTTCGTTTGCTGAATCAATCGCTAACTAGTTCAAGATGATAGAAAGTCAAGGACAGTAAGCGAGAACAATTTGGAAAACCTTGCGGCCCTCCGGTATGTTCCGGAGGGCCGTTATTATTGCGCCGTCTTCCTATTTTTCCTGATCGTTCCTCCCGAATCAGGTCTCTCAGTTTGGAATTTCTGCTGTCGAGTTCCGATAAATAAAGTGAACATCGCTGCAACAGGCAGCTCGACCATCGCCACAGGAGGTGGCAACGGAACCCCACCCCAAACTGGCAGAACTTCACGATGGCCAAAGCGACCCGAGTCCGTCCGATCTCTTCAGCAGCGCTTCAAACACCTCTCGAAACCTATCTTCGCGAGATCAATGAAACGGCGCTGTTGACCGCCCGCGAAGAGAAGGAGCTCTCCAACCGGATTTCCAATGGCGAGAAGGAAGCCCGTGACCGCATGGTCCGCGCCAACCTGCGGCTTGTCGTCAATATTGCCAGGGCCTACACCGGGAAGGGATTGCCGCTGCAGGATCTGATCGAAGAAGGCAACCTGGGGTTGTTGCGAGCGGTCGAAGGCTTCGACCCGGACATGAACACGCGGTTCAGTACGTATGCCAGTTACTGGATCAAGCAGTCCATCAAGCGCTCGCTGATCAACTCGGCCAAGACGATCCGTATTCCTGCCTACATGGTCGAGCTGCTGACCAAGTGGCGACGCGCCACCGCGAAGCTCGACGATGAACTCGGTCGCGCCCCCACGCAGGAAGAAGTTGCCAAAGAGCTGGGCCTGCCTAAGAAGAAGCTCAGCATCGTTCGAGCCGCGATCCAGCTCTACAACTCCACGCCACAGACGGACGACGATGAAGGAGGGTGGACGATGAGTGACATGGTCGCCGACGACAAAGCGAAGGCCCCGGATGACGAACTGCTCGATACCGACAATCTGAAGCACGTCTTCCGCATGCTCGACACGATGGATCCCCGCGAAGCGACGATCCTGCGGATGCGATTCGGCCTGGACGACGCGGAACCACGCACCCTGAAAGAAATCGGCGAATCCATGGGCCTGACCCGCGAACGCGTCCGCCAGATTGAGAATGAAGCTCTGAAGAAATTGGCCAAGGGGATCTTGGGCGAGTAGTTCGCTATCAAGTCTGAAAAGCTAACTCTGCGACAACTGATCGCCACGGCCTTGAGAACTTCACTCGGCCGTGGCATCATTCTTTGACGACAACTCGCATCCTGCTTCAACGCGATGACACACAGTCGCGATTGCCTCACCGATCAAGATGAAGCCACTCGCACGGCCTCTGATCGATGGCTCAAATTGGCAAAAACATACCCATTGAAGACACACCGTCTTTCCTATCCTTGGCTTTTCTCGCCGTGGGTATAAAAATCCGGTAAGTTTACATAAACGTCAGTCGCTACGACATCGGTTTTCGACACCGATCAGCCTCTGGGTTCACTGTCGACCCTAACCTTTTCTTTTCGATCATTCAGGAAGCCTCATCTGATGCGCCGCCTTGTTTCAGCCGTCTGCCTCACGATTTCCATCATTGTCCTAAGCGGTTGTGGAGGAACTCCAAAAGACCCTCTCGGAAGGCAATCCGTCTCGGGCAAAGTGACGCTGGATGGTAAACCAATCGATCAAGGCTCAATCTCGTTTCAGCCTGTCGTTGATACCGGTCCGGCGACAGCGTCTGGTGCAACGATTACGAATGGCCAATACAAGATTCCCGCCGAAAGTGGCCTGGCACCGGGCGATTACCGGGTTGTCATTCTGTCGCCAGAGCCCGAACCCAAGCGAAGCGCTGACGAGATGATGAACAATCCATCAGCGACGCCATCCAAGGAACGAGTGGCCGCCAAATTCAATAAAGAGACGGAATTGAAGGCGACGATTAAATCAAACTCGCCAAATGTGGCAGATTTCGCTGTCACCGGCGACAAATAATGACCGCGGATCTCGCGGAATGATTCAGCAGGGGATGTATTTGGTAGTTCTATTTTGTTTTTCAAGGAGTTTCACATGCCAGGTCCAAGCACACGTCGATTTCGAGCCGCGTTTACATTGATCGAACTGCTGGTCGTCATCGCGATCATTGCCGTCTTGATCGCCCTGTTGCTTCCCGCAGTTCAGCAAGCGCGCGAATCAGCACGACGCACCAGTTGCAAGAACAACTTCAAGCAATTGGCTCTCGCCATGCACAACTACCATGATACAACCAATCGATTGCCAATTGGTTACTGCGGCGACGTCACTGGCGACGGATGGATCAAGGGTATCCTGCCTTACATCGACCAGGCACCCGTGTTCGCGCAATGGATTGAAGCACAGAATTACAACGACGGCGGGAACAACCAAAAGCTCTGTGGGATTCGCATGGCCGCGATGACTTGCCCGAGTGACTCGCCAGGCAATTGGTACAACGGAATCGCCCAGTACAACTATGCCGTGAACCTGGGCAACACATCGTCCATGCGCATTAGCCCGTTTAATTCTGTCATCTTCAACCGCTCGCCATTCCACAATGAAAACAATTGGCAAGGCGCAGGTGTTGCCTACCGTCTCGCAGACATCAGCGACGGCACCTCGAACACCTTGATGATGATGGAAGTACGCCAAGGACCTGCCACCTTGGACTTGCGGGGCCTGACGTGGTGGGGACCAGGATCAGGAGTCACGGCGTTCTATACGCCAAACACGACATCTCCCGATGCCCTTAATGGCGGCTTCTTCAACAATACGCCAGTTCAGGGGATGCCGGCTCAGGCATACGGACCCGGTGGCGTAGGTGATACCACTAACCCTTTGCTTTTCTCTTCACGCAGCAAGCACACCGGCGGGGTTCACGTGGCAATGTGCGATGGAGCAATCCGCTTCGTATCCAACAACATTGACGTCAATACCTGGCGAGGCCTCGCGGGAATGCAGGATGGCATCGTTGTCGGCGAATTCTAATCGCCAGCCTCGATCTTCGATCCAGGCCTTCGAAGTCGTTATCGACTTCGAGGGCCTTTTTTCGTTCCTGCCCCAATCGACCGTAGCAACTGTGTGGAGCGCCAGATCGTTTAAGTCGGAACTCCTCCTCGCGATCAGTTGCGAGAAATCTGTGAGAAAATGATCCAAATTCCCAATTTCACGGATTGGCGCGCGCTCTGTTTCGTGGCACAAGAGAGCCACAATTTGGATACCGGTCAGCCCTCCTTATTGAAGCCAGGTCAGCGCAGGACATTCCAATCTGGAGCCTGCCAGGCCGGATTGCTCTTTCACAACTCAATGCCAATCGTCAGCGACTTTGGAGTGCTGTGGCTCGACGCCACTTTGACTCCCATCGCCAGACACCTCATGTCATTGCCCCGAGCGTCCGCCTCTGCTTTGACACTGGGAGCCCAAACCTGCGACCGCAGATATCAGTCGAATCGAATACGATTCACGGCAGCCTAAGTGTTGGAGACACGAGAACAGAGTACACTCAGTACTCTGCACTCAGTACTGCGTACTCGGTTGTGTCACACGCAGCCGGAGAGGTTGTGTCACACGCCGCCGGGGAGGTTGTGTCACACGCAGCCGGGGAGGTTGTGTCATACGTGACCAGGAGGTGTCATACGTGACCAGGAGGTTGTGTCATACGCAGCCATTTTAAGACGTAAGAATACCGCGAATTGAGCATCTGGATTCCTTACTCCGCGCAACCCAAGCAGCGCTGGCGTGTTCCGAAGACTGCACACGCCCTACCCGCTGCCCCTTCATAGCTTGGCCCTCAGACCTTCGTGGCTTGCTCCTGAGCCCCGGAATTCTCCGTTTGCTTTGCGCTTCTTCCCCATTCGACGCTAGTTGACGGCTGACAGCCACACGTGTCGCGGTCTATAATCTGGCTTCCCGAAAATCGGGTCAAATCCGGATCACCTTTCGCTTCGCGTCGAACGCCCATTGAAGGCCGTATGGATACACCTGTCACCGATTCATCTTATGTCGTTCGCTATGGAGTCTCGCGCGTGGTGGGCGAGTTCTCGGCACGGGGTCTTGGCCCCATCAGCCGCGGAGCTTCCGTCATCATTCGCAGCGATCGCGGACACGAATGGGGCACCGTGCTGTGTCCCGCGACCGAGCAATCGCGAACCTACCTTGGCACCGCCGACGAACATGGTCGCGTCATGCGACTGGCGACGGCCGAAGACGAAACGGAACGCGATCGCTTGATCGCGTCCGAGAAAGAAGCGTTTGCGGGTGGCCAGGAAATGGTTCGCGAACGCAGCCTGCAGATGCAGTTGATCGACATCGAACGAGTCTTCGGTGGCGAACGGCTGATTTTCTATTACCTGGCCGAAGACCGCGTCGACTTTCGAGAACTCGTCAAAGCGCTCGCCAAACGATTCCAGACGCGAATC
>DASYEA010001001.1:0-4316 GCA_036499265.1 Schlesneria sp.
GGGAACCGCTTCGAAGATCGGTTTCGACTGCACGATTCCGCTCGGACCCAATTTTGTTCGATCACACTTCGATCGCAGCGACGTGTTCGTACTCGGTGATCCACCAGCGAACGTGACGATCATGAATGAGGCCGAACTCACCGGGTCGATGAGCGATTTGATCAAGGCTCAGCCGCGATCCTGGAAAGAGATTCTGCAGCAGTTCCACGGGCAGCCTTACAAAACGATCTATCGAGCCTTCAGCAACCTTCGACCACATCTCGGCCGCTGTAACGATGCCCCTTGGTATCGATACACCTTCTCGGATGGTGACTTCGCTGACGATCCCCAACCTGCGAAAGGATCGAATTTTGACCCCCGGCATCGGACAGTCTAAATAAGTTCGCGTCTTCTGGGAGGGCGAGGTTGTTGTTAAGACGCTTGACCACATCGCCATCTGAGGCGACCTCCGTATAGCTACCGAGGTATTAGACAGACCTCAGCGCCATGACGACCACCCTGCAAACAGTGCCAGAGTCAGCCCGTAAATCATCAGCAGTATGGCAACGCCGCGGAGTGTGACAACCCGCTCTCGATTGTGAGGCGGCTCCAGCCACCATTGGAAGCGTCGTCCCACCCAGGGGATCAGTTGGCTGACCATGGACACACAGAAGACGTTTCCGATGAACATCGACAGCCAGGTGGGCATGCCATGGCGAGCAAAAATCGGCCCGGCAACGGCCTGATCAAAGATGAAGACTAGCGGATAGATCACCAGCAGCACCAGCATGCTCATCTTCCATGCCGGATGCTCCTCAAGCCCGCGATCGAGTTGAAACCACTCATCAAACGCAGACCTGGTGACACGGACGCGTGTTTCGTCCGTTAGCGGTGCCGCCTCATCGAGCAACTTTAGACGGGCTGGAGATGCCATCCATGCCTGGAGATCCTCGGAAGTATCGAAACGGAGGATGATCAGCCAATCCTTGGTTTCTGCTGAGATCGGCGGCTCGAACCGATAACCGCGGAAGCCTTTCGCATTCGCATGAGCCGCGGCGATTTTCTGCTGCCAGGCCCGATATGCCGCTTCCGCACCCGGCTTCACGCGCGTCGTAATGAACGCTGACACACCCGGTTGCGGTTTCGTACTCTCCGATGGAACGATGTGAATTTCATCGATGTCGATTTGGTTCTGTATGGTTGATGTCAAATGCAATGATCGTTGCGGCGAATTCAACCAGCCGATCGCGCCTTTCGTATCCTGAAACCACTGCAGGATGACCCACTGAGTCTGGCTGGGCGGATTCGGCGGGATCGTGGCTTGATCAATGAAGCCGGCAAACCCAGCGACCGCCTGGCTCATCTCTCGTTGCCACTGATCCAGGAACTCCAATTTGGATTGGGCCGAGACGCGGTAGATGATCATCACACCAGAAGGGGATGAGCGAAGCGAGGAATTCATATCTGCTTTCGTCACTGACGGCGATTCCATCACGTTCGTTGCCACCTTCAGCAACCTAGTTCCGAAATGGCTCTCAGCTCCCTTTTTCTGCACCACTTCGGAGCAAACTCACTCCTCCGATGGTAACTGAGCGGTGTTACTTGGCTCGACCAAGTTGAAAGCTGAAGTTTGCGTTCTGTCCGACAGCCGTTTGTGCGCATTGATGGCATGACATGCACGAACCTTCGGGCAGAAAATTCGGGGGATACGGATACTGGCAAATCGTGCTCATCGACTCGCCCTGAGTGCTGACATTCTGAATGTAGGTCTCCAGCGTCGTGTTGGAAAGATACCGTGGGATGTTGCCGTTTTCGGTTGACGGTTGCTCGATCCCCCCCATCCATTGACTGCCAACCAGTTCGTAGTTAGCCCACACGGTTCCCCCCAGCAGTCCGCGAAAGTATTTGCTGACGGAGTCGCCGGAAAGTTGGCTCTGATAGGATTGGCTGACAGCGGCTGTTTCAGGGAAGATCTTCCAGTCACGCACAACCTGCGTCCCATACTTGCCATCGATCGCATAACGCGCCGCGTAGGGGGGCTTGTCGTTCCAGAGGAAATTGCTTTCACCCGATTTCAAGACCGGAGCGACATTGGTCGGTCCCTTGTACGCGGGGTTGTAGAATGAATACGTCTGATCCACCTTGGCGGGCGCGGTGCCCGATTCGGGAAGCGGCAAAGTGATGTTGGTCGCATCACGTGCGTTCGCTGCCAGAGGTGCATTATCGACATGTTCGAAGGTCGACCAGACCCAGAACTGATTACCGGTCGGCTTGCGAGTGAGCACGCTATAGGGACCGGTGACGCGCTGGATAATGTGCATCCCGACCAGCCCCATCGTCGACGCGATGAACAACGGTTTGCGGTTGACGGTGTTTTGAGCATCCACGTAGACAATTCCGTTGACGGTGTAAAACCGGGTCAGATCATCTTTTTTCGGGTCGAGCATCCGCCACGAGGTCTTGATCTCGATGGCGCCGACCGAACCGCCTGTCTTCTTGATGGGATCCGCGTAGACCCCCAGCGGGAAACTGACGGTCTTGCCTTTGTCCATGAAGGCCTGTTGTCCCGCTTTGGTGTCGAGACCGTTTGCCTTGATGTACTTGTACTCAACGTCGTTCAGGACGATGTCATACATCACAAAATTCAGGTTGCGGTCAATTAACGGCGAGCCAGTGGCCTCCAGAAATGAATCGTTGGGCCCCCTGAGAGGAAACTTCGCGGTCTGGCTGCACATCATCCGAAAGATCCGCGAGCGCTGAACGGGGTTGTTGAGGCCGAGCGGATGAGTCCTCCCAGCATCAAACACTTCCTGAGGAGTCTTGTAGAACTCCCAGACACGGGGAGCTAAGGGGCGAGTCAGGATCGAATCGTTCAGTGGCCTGCCCAGAAGATCTGCAGGCCAATTCAAGGCGACAAATGACTGCCACGAGAACTCGTCAAACGCTCGCTGAGTCGAAGCGTCGAGCCCACTGTAACCAGGGAACACGTTCAGCACGACATCGTGCGGGATGTCCGAAGAAAGCTTTGGTGCCGGTGACGGGGACTGTGCCGACACCACTTGAGTGGAACTCCCAGCTAGCAATGCCAGGACGACAGCAGAGATCCAAAGCCGCATGGGAAAACCTCGAAATTACGAGCGGGGGCGTCGACGTCATGTCGTGAATTCGACACGGTGCGCCGGAAATGAAGTGCTTCTGAATAGTCGACTCATTTTGCTCGGCACATTGCCTGAATCCGCAGCGCGGGACCAGACACTGGCTGATTGCGGGTCGATTCTGAATTATCCGTCAGGACCGGAAAGGCTGAAGCGATGTACCCAGGATTCGACGGCCTCAATGAGGACTTGATCAACAGACTTGCTCTGACAAAAGATCTTCCGGCCGGTCTGCGTGCCGTTGACGTGTCCGATGCTGATTCCAAATCTCCATCGGCAGGGTGGCTGGGATCAACCAACGGGAGTGAATTGCATTGCCCGTGCAGGATGGATGACTCGCAGCGACGTGACGATCAACGAGCGGATCCCCGATCACCATGCAGATTTTCTTCCACGGCTGGCGACGAAAGGCGGGGGTGGTTTCGCTGGTGTTTGCCTGCGGGCTGACAAGTCTATGGTTCTGGGCAGAGCAGCAGAACGACTATGCGATTCTTGGGATCTGAGATTTGTCCAGCGACAACCATTTTGGCGTCTGGATTCTGATTGACGAGAATAGTTCGTTCCGATGGGAATATGGTTACGGATATGCTCCCTATAGTTGCTACGGAGGCAGGCCGTTGGCAAAAGGCAGGGTACCGCAGTGGGCCAGCACGACTCCCCTCACTCTACTTTCCGCCTACCTGATTCTCTGGAAGCCACGCAAGCGAGCGTGAGTGGTGCTCGATTCTATCTCTTACGGCTTTGTCGACCGCATACGTGTTGCATCCAAGGTCTCGCCGTCTATCTCCACGACAGCACTCGCTTCATCTACTCTAATGATCTTGACCGTGGGATCCTGTGCTTTGAGTGTGCCATCACGACGCCTCTTCTCGATCATGGCGCTACGTTCCGTAACAAACACTCTTCCATCGATATCGACGAAGTAACTTACGTCTACACCGCCAGCAAGGGTTCCCTTTGGCTTCGCCGCAGAGCGTTTTTCAATGAACGCTTCGATCTTCAATCTGGCGGCAGTCGACTCAGCATCTAATGCTTGAACTTCCGCTTTCAGTACGATGGACCCCAAAAACTGGACGAGGAAATAAGGTAGTATTTCCGAGGTTCAATTTTGGAGGGAAAGAATGCCAGGGAAGCGAAAGTCTCACAGTGTGAGTTTCAAGGCGAAGGTGGCAATCGCGGCAG
>DASYEA010001002.1:0-1522 GCA_036499265.1 Schlesneria sp.
GTATGACAGGATATATTCGCAGTTTCCCGAGCGTACCGCTGTTCAATTCCAGTTCCTTGAGCATCCTCACATCTTCTTCAATTTGTGGTTCGACGACATCAAGACGATGTTGCTCCCAAATCTCCTTCTGTTCGGCCGTCAAGAATTCCAGGCCCGCTTCATGAATCTTCTTAAAGAGCACTTCGACCTTCAGATCCGAATCCGGGCGCGAAGCATCATAAGCAGATTCGCTGTCCATGCGGGATCGTCGACTCGATATGCGATCCAGCTCTGACACCTGCATGGAAGTCAGTTGAAGCAGTCGGCGAAACTTGGGATTAATCTTGTACTCCACCACCAAGTTCGGGGTGCGTGGCACGAACTGGGTCCAATCGCGTCTCCTGGTCGAGGCGATTGTTTCCTGCGAAGTCTTGTTTGGAGATGTGACCGTGCGTTGCTCCCAGAGTTCGAGCAATGCATCCGGAAGTTTGACGGTCCAGTCATTCGTCTTCCCGGGTTGCGCCGCCAACGTGATGCTGGCGTATCCCGAGACTGGTGTCCAACCCTGATCGAAACTGATCAAAGAGTCCTTTGAATCATGGAGCAGGTTTCGATTCCATTCGGAATCGTCGGGTGTCATCTCCAGTGGCACTCGGACGAAATCGAAGGAGACCGCATACTGATAAGCGGCAATCTGAAAGTGATACGGTTGTTCCACGCGCCGCCATTTGGCGGTTGGCTTTTGCAGCGGATAAAAGATCTCGGACGGAAACCGTGCTCCGTATTGAGCTCCCGGCGGTAGCTCGCTCAGCCAGGCTCCACGTCCGGGAAGAACCAGCAGGAACGGCGCCGAATGAAAGGGAAACGAACCTGATGACTTCCATGATTGACCGTCGATCTGCCGGCTGCCGATTTGACGAAAGCCCAGGACTAGGCCGTATTTCTTGGAATCCAGATCTTCAGGCAGACCTTCCAACTGGAACGAAACATCCGCCATTTTCGGCTCGTTGTCGGGGGCCACGACTTCTTCGATGTGATCGCGACCGGGGTAGATCGCGAAGGTCGACGAAAATGATTCTGCAGTCAGGCTGTCCACTTCAAGCTGATAGAGACCTGGGCTGACGAAGCCGCAATCGACGATTCCCTGCGCATTGGTCTCCGCTTCGTGCTTTTTCCGAACCGCTGTTGTTTTGGCTGCGGCGTTGTTTCCATTCTCTTCGGAAATGACATCTCCGATATCGGGAAGCTTGCTGACGGTGATGCTCAGTCCTTCCGCGGCTGGCCCCGTCTTCGATCCCAGCGTGACTTTGATCTTGAGGTTGTTCCACCGTGGATCGCGTTCGGCGACCGAGGCAGGCTTTTGCACGGCAAACTTCGACATCTGCTCGACGAGGGCCGCGTTCGTTTGCTGCTGGCCTTGGATCATCCAGGCGACCATGGCCGTCAGTACGACGGACAGCGTCATCGACACCAAGGCACTGACCACCACCAGCCGCTGCGTCATGATCTTGCTCCACATCGCTTGAAACCACAGTCTGCGGGC
>DASYEA010001003.1:0-2794 GCA_036499265.1 Schlesneria sp.
TGATGCAAACAGTGGCCTTGACCGATCTGATTGGGCCTGGCGCCTGTGTCGTGGTGTGTTTCAAAACTCTGAGAAGTGTAGTGATAAAATAGTGTCGCGCAGCGACCGTTAGCCCGGAATGATGCATGCTGAGTTTGGAGCCGCGACCGTCAGGGAGCGGAAGGCATACCTTTAACCACTCCCTGACGGTCGTGGCTCCAGTGACACTGTGTCAGCCCTTGCAACTGCAACCTTGAATCATCCGGGTTCGATCAAATCCAGCAACTCCGGGCCGCATTGTAGTTGTCGTATGTGAAATAGTTGATGCGAAAGCGGCTCGGTATCGGACCAACCCTATTGGCGGTGCGATTGAGCGGCACGCGCCCACGCACCTCAAGCTGACGATAACGTACAAGCCTGGGGCTGATGCTCGATTAGGGTTTCAGCCGGCTGTCAGGTCTCAGCTGTAACCTGATCTCGACGGGTGTCGCTGATCCGCCGTCGATTGTGGGATACTCCGCGTTGCCGCTGATGGAGTAGCGACCGTCAGGAAGCGTCGTGTAAATCGTCCCTACAGGATCTGTCCCTTCCAGATAGAGCCGGTAATCGCGTGGTTCGAGATTGTTGAATTGGAACTCGCCATCCGCGTTGGTTTTTCCTGTCAGCCAGTCCATGTAGCCCGGATAACCAACGCCGTTCGGACCGAGTCGGAACTCGGCGTTGCGAATCGGACGACCGCTGGCATCGTCGATAATCTTGCCGGACGCCGGTAATCCACGTTTGAGCTGAACGGTGATTTCGGGTTCCGAAGGATCGAGTTTAATGTAAAGTCCTCGCAGCGTCTTCGTCGGGTCAAAGTTCAAAGAGGGGCCGCTGGCGATTTGCCAATTGACGTCTTTAAATACCATGACTCCCTTGCTGTCAGTATTGCCGATTTTGCTGAAGCCCTGCGTTGTGCCGGCTCCGTTCACGTTGTATCCGAACACGAAATAGACGTTCTTGGCCGGTTGCTGATTGACGTCTAAGACATTGACCACCAACTCCTGTCCCTTGGCGAATTGCACATCGATCGATTTGATCGGAGTCGCTTCGTCCAATTGCACAGGATCGCTCAGGCGGGTTGCCATCGACCCAGGCTCGCGAGAGCGGATCAAAATCTGATAGCTCCCTCCGAGCGGCAAACGCTGGAACAGGAATTTGCCGGGCGTCACTTCAGAGCTGTCCACATTCAGAAATTGATGCGGTGCCATCTCAGGAGACTTGGTGGCGGTAATGACGGACGCGTCGAAGTTCTCGCAGTCGCTGCCATCCAGATTCGTGACTCGCCCTTGAATGGCCCCGGCAGGGATGACCTTGACATGAATTTGCATCGGCTCTGGATCATCGTCGACGAGAATGGCGTCAGGGGGGGCCTCCATCCAGCAGCCAATCAGATGATTTCCAGAAAGGTAAACCGTGCCGCCGACTGCCACATTGGCTTCAGCTCGCCCGGCTTTGACAGGCAGCATGAGTTGCTCAAATGGAATATCGGCCCCTTGGACTGAGACCTGAAGTTTTCCCGTCACTGCGGAAGCCTCTGTCAGTCCCGTGAAATTGAAGATGGCTTTCCGTTTCTTGACAGTCTTCGGTGGTTCTGGCGCAATGTTCAGGTCGACCACCAAGTCGTCGAGGGGCGCACCGAGTTTGATTTCTTGCTCACGCGCATTGAGCGAAAGCGTCACACTGCCTGGCAATAAGTCGCGTAGTTCGAAATGTCCGACGCCGTCCACGACGGTAACCGGGCACCGCAACCCGTCGCTTTGCGAAGTCCACCTTCCGGACGAGGGAAGCGGGTTAGAGTAGATCAGTGTTCGTTTTGAATCGGTATCGCCTTGTTGCTTCGGCAACTTTTCGACGTTCAGAATGCGACCTCGCACGATGAGCGGACTCTTCAGCCGGGTCACCAGGCGGATTTCACCCGGCACCACATCCTCCAGGAGGACTGGCTGGTAATCTTTGGTGCGGATGTAGAGGCGATATTCTCCACCATCCGCGAGCGAATCCAGTTCAAAAACTCCCTCTGCATTCGTGCGCGCAACGACGCGATTCGATGCGTAGGTCGGGCGCGGGTCGCCAGGTCCCGAGAAGTAGGTGTTCCGCGGGCCTGTGGTAATTCGACATTCGACCAGCACCACCTCGGCACCCTCGACAGGCGCGCCGGTCGCGTCCGAAACGATCTGTCCCGTGGTAGGCCGGGCACGTGGCACCTGCCAGTCTGTGGTCTTGCCAGATTGAAGTGAAATCAGGGTGTCACTCCATTGAAAGCCGGGCATGTCCACGGTCAGGCTATAAGGCAATTTTCCTTGAGCATGCTCGACTTTGATCAACCCTGCGTCGTCGGTTTTGATTCCTGCAAAGGCACTCGTACCTGAAGTCATCGATTGATACTTGATCTGGACGGACGCAGACACTTTGGCGCCGGGAATGGGCTTCTTTTGCGAGTCAACCAGCCGGATCGCTGCCGGAAATCCTCGATCCAGGACGAGCTTCAAGGGCTCTGATTTCGGAGTCTGTTTGATCATGAACGGACCGATCACGGCTGGAGCGTATCCTTCACAGTGGGCGGACACGTACAAAGCACATGGCTTCTCACACTTGAGCTTAAAGCTGGCCTTCGAATCTTCCTTCGTCTCGTAGGACAGAGTCGCATGCATCGTGGAGTTTTTTGTCAGTTGCATGTTCGTCAGATTGACGTTCGGCGGAAGTTTTGAACCATCGGCAGTTTCGATTACTCCCGTCAATAGAATTGGCTCGGCTTGCTTCGGTTCCGTATCGG
>DASYEA010001004.1:0-8382 GCA_036499265.1 Schlesneria sp.
CGGCGCGGCCTATTCCGGATTGAACTCTTGGCTACTCGACTAGCATGGGATCTCTAGAACCACTGAGAACTTGCCACACGAGAGAACACGATTTCGGCGAACGAACGGCCCGCTATTGGTGCGCTTGCATCCGCAGGCCACGGGGCACGACCGCATGTTCAAGCAGGCTGAATCCGCCTTGCGCGACGAGCGCCAGGATCGCAGCTGGCACCGCTCCGAGAAGAATGAGCTTGTGATCCGCCAGACGAATCCCTGTCAAAATCGGCTGTCCGAAGCCCCCTGCACCAATGAGCGCGCCGATGGTCGCGTTTCCGACATTGATTACTGCCGCCGTCTTGATTCCCGCAAGAATTGCGGGGGCCGCCAGCGGCAGTTCGATCTGGAACAGTCGAGCGACGGGGGATAATCCCAGCACGATTGCACTTTCCCGCAGGCCCGCTGCGATCCCCGCCAGGCCTGCATGAGTGTTCCGCACGATTGGAAGCAGACCGTACAAGAACAACGCCACAATCGCGGGAGACGTTCCAATGCCAAAGGCCGGAATCATGAACATCAGTAAAGCCAAAGACGGAATCGTATTGAGCGCTGCGACCAGCGACACGATCACCTGACCGAGGCGCGGGCGGACATAAGCCAGGATCCCGAGTGGAATCGCAACGAAGATGGATGCTGCCAGTGATATCCCGACCAGCGTCAAGTGCTCGCCGGTTCGCGTTATCAGTTGAGCCACAAGACTTTGCTCTTGTAGATTGGTTTTGACTTGAAAGTGACTCACGAGAAACTCGGACGCGACGCGCGATTCTGGGACCTTTTGCAGCTTGGCGGATGCGTTCATCGCGACCATGGTCGATGCGTCGATCGCTCCCTCAAGACGCTCCATCGCTTGGATGAATTTGGGCGCCTTTTTCTGGAGGTCCAGGCGATACAGGTAAAAGGCTTCGTATGCCGGAAAGACGTGGCGATCGTCAGTCAATCTTTGCAGATGATAGAACGCGATTTCGGCATCGGTGGAATAGAGGTCCATGACATCCACCGATCCAGACGAAATCGCGCTGTACGCCAGATCGTGATCGAGGCCGGTCACGTTTGCCGGCGATAACTCGTAAGCTTGTTTCAGTGCCGGCCAGCCATCTTTCCGATTGAGAAACTCATTGCTGAGTCCAAAACGAAACTCGGGGTGTCTGCGCAGATCACTGATTGCATGCAAATTCCAGCGACGAGCCAATGCTTCCGGCACTCCCAGTGCATACGTGTCATCGAAGCCCAGCGGTCGGGTCATCCCAATGCCATGCTCAAGCAGTTTTGATTTGATGGCAGACAGATCGGCGGGAGTGTCCGGGATCAGCTCTTGAATAATGACTCCCGTGTATTCGGGATAAGCATCGATCTGGCCGCTCAGTAGAGCTTGCCACAGAACGCGCGTCCCGCCGAGTTGACTTTGATGAACAGTGGTCACGCCAGCAGAAGCCCCAAGTTGGGTAGCGAGCTCTCCGAGAATCACGCTTTCCGTGAAGGCTTTTGAGCCAATTTGAACTTTGTCAGCTTTGACTGTCTTCACCAGCGAAAAAACAACGACGCAGACGACAATGGGAATGCGACAAGAGGTCATCGTTTCGCTCCAGAGAATAGAGTGGCCTGCTGGGCCTGGATGAACTGCTTGACGAAGTCGGTGACTGGACTCCCTTGCAGTTCTTCAATCGATCCGCTCTGCACAATCTGGCCATCCGCCAGGAGTACGATCTGGTCGCCGAAGTAAGCGGCCTCGGACAAGTCGTGCGTTACGAAGACGACCGTCTTCTGCAATCGTCGAAAGATCTCTTTGAGCTCTTGTTGCAGTTCCGTCCTGACCATGGGATCGAGCGCGCCGAGCGGCTCGTCCAGGAGCAATACTTCTGCATCGAGCATCAAAGCCCGCATCAGAGACACACGTTGCCGTTGTCCGCCTGACATCTCAGAGGGATAGCGGCCGACGATTTCGGGTGAAAGTCGCGTCAGTTTCATCAGGTCCGAAACACGTGATTCGACTTTGCCATTTGACCACCCCAGGTGACGGGCCATCAAGGCGACATTCGAGCGTCCGGTCATATGCGGAAAGAGGCCACCTTCTTGAATGACATATCCGATTCTCTTTCTGATCGCTCCCACGGACTTGTCGTCGAGAAGCCGATCTCCGAAATAGATGGTGCCGGCATCGGGTGTGGTGAGTCCGGTCATGAGTCGAAACAATGTCGATTTGCCGCTTCCACTGGGACCGATGAGCACGGTCGTTTTACCTGGCGGCACTGTCAGGCTGAGATTGTCGATGGCGCGCTGGCCAGCATGGAATTTCGAGATTGAGTCCAGTCGATACATGGAATAACTCGTCCTTCAGTTACTGCCCGCAAGTCACTGCGGACAGCAACTGATTTGATTGCGACTGTCGGCCGAAGACAAATTCCACACATGCGGCTCGCGCATGACGGAAAGGATCCGACTCTTTTAACAGCGGGGTTAGACCAAGTTGAACTCAACGTCGATGTTGCCGCGGGTGGCTTTGGAGTAAGGGCATAGCTGCTCTGCGGCATCGACGATTTCCTGTGCTACTTCGCGCTCCAAATCTGGCACACTGATCTTGAAGCGAGCCTGAAGGGAATAGCCATCGGGCCCCGTGCACAGATTCACTGCGGCGTCGATTGCGGTCAGTGGCGAGAGAGCAAGCTTTCTCTGAGTCGCTGCGATACCCATCGCCGAGATAAAACAAGCCGACCAACCAACGGCGAACAGTTGCTCTGGATTAGTGCCGTTACCAGGTTCACCTGGAAGTGACAATTTGACATCCAGACGGCCATCGGACGTATGGGAGGCACCACCATCGCGCCCATCCGTTGTGTGGGCTTCGGCCGTGTATATTACTCGATTGTGCTCAACCGGCTGCGGTTTCTGCGAGGCTTGAGTCGTACTCATTCGTGATAGTCCTATTGTTGAGGGAAATGCATCGGCTCCAGAGTTAGAACCACTCTGCAGCCACAGACGCTGAAAACTTTCAGTCTGTGCTGCCGCTGTTTTCGATCATTTGTCGACATGCTCGTTCGCACTTCAAACACTCATCCGCGCATGATTTCATCCGGCTGTCATTCGCAAACTTCTCACATTCCTTCGCACACGAAGAACAGATCTCGGCACACGCGACACGGATCGCTTTCGAAAACGGCCCGTTCCTGGCGACGATCTGCGCGGCGGCAGAACAGACCGTTGCGCAATCTCGGCAGTCCATTACCGTAGATAGATGTTCTTTCTGGCCTTCCTGCAACATCCTGGTGCAGTGAACGGCGCACACATCGCAAGCTCTTTGACAGTCCGAACACGCTTTGGCGCATTCCATCAGCGCAGTATGACTTGGTTGTGTCTCTTTCTTGTCCTCTGTGTGTCCTTGTTGGCAGAAGGCCGCAATACCAGCGACGACGACAATCACAGCGAATGTTTTGACGACGCCGACAAGAAATCTCTTCATGGGAAAATCGCTTTCGTTGAAACCTGCCATCTCGGGAAGCGACAGACATTTGTCACTTCTTGATGACAGCAGTAGATGCCGAACAAAGACGCACTCATCGGAAGCCACAGTCCCCGATCGCACTGGCAAATGAGGAACGTCCGAGCTGATTGCAAATTGCGACGAACTCACCCCGATGACGTCCGGTCGAACCGTCTGTCACTCGGTTCCATTACTGGCATCAGGTCGACTGAAGATGGGCTTCGACAAACCACAGCCATTTGTCGATACCGCGAGACACTTCCGTGAACAGATCTGCCGTATCCAAGTCGCCAAGATCATTCGCCTGTCCGATGGCTTCGCGACACGACTTGCCGAAGAACGCCAGGGCCGACGATAAAGCGTTCACATGCCCGGTTCCGTCCGCGACGTACTCGGGCAACGAACTCCGTTGCGCAGCGATTCGGAGAGTTCCCTCCGCCACACCACCGAGCTGAACAACTCGCTCGGCGATCTGGTCCACATAGTCCTCAACACTTTCGTTGACTTCATCGAACAGCTTGTGCAGTGCGATAAAGTTCGGACCTTTAATGTTCCAGTGGGCTTGCTTCGTCTGTGTTTGCAAATCCGTGCAATCAGCCAGTTTTGAATTCAGCAACGTGATGGCCCTGGATCGAACCGGCTCTGAAAGATCGTTCTTTGTTTTATACATGCGTACCCTCCCCACGTGGCGTCACAACTGACATCCATGAAACTTGAAATCCGTCGGATGTAATGATCTCTGATGAGAGACCATCTAACCGACCAAAAGTGGCTCCGAATCCCTAACGTGCGAAATCACTGGGGTCCCGCACATTCACTCAGCAGCCGTTACAGGACGCGTGCCAATGTCACGGCATACCACCCGCGCTCGTCGGTCCAGGTTTGCTCGACCTCAAAGCCAGCGTCTCGCAGAAGATTTCGGATGGCCTGGTTCGTAAACTTGTAGCTGTTCTCGGTATGGATCCGTTCGCCCTGCACGAAATGGAGATCCACATGCGCCGCGGCAATGTGAACAAGCTGGTCATGGGTACTCTCAAGGTGCATTTCGACGCGCGACTGAGAAGGATTCCAGATGGCGCGATGACGGAACTTTGCCAGATCAAAGGTCGAGCTAAGCTCTCGGTTGAGGCGATGGAGCATATTCAGATTGAATTCTGCGGTGACTCCGTCGCTGTCATCGTAGGCGGCCACCAGCGTCGACTCATCCTTCACCAAGTCCGTTCCCAGCAACAGACCGTCGCCGGGTTGCAACTGGCCTTTCAAGTTGCGAAGAATCGTTCTCGCTTCTGCAGGCGAGAAGTTGCCGATGCTTGATCCGATGTAGAGCCCCAGCGTGGTTCCATCGAATGATTCGAGCTGCGGTGGATGTGCCACGTAGTTCGCCACAATTGGATCGACGTAGACTTCCGGCAATGCAGATGCGATCGTCCCGCGAGCAACATCAAGCGCCTCGGGCGAGATATCTACCGGTGCATAATGCACCTCACTCCGCAATCTCACGGCGGCCTCCAGCAGGATGGTGGTCTTCGCGGCCGTGCCCGCACCTAATTCTACGACACGTACCAATTGCGTCTTGTCAGGACACGCGGCATCAATGATCGCGTCACAAGAGTTCGCCAGGATGTCGCGCTCTGTCCGCGACGGGTAATATTCTGGTAGCTGCGTGATGCGCTCGAAAATACGAGACCCACGCGCATCGTAAAACATCCACGGCGGAAGAGAGCGTGGTCGCTTCAGCAAGCCGCGACGGACTTCTCGGATTAATGATTCGCGTACACTCAACGAAGAGCTGCGCGGCAAGTCAAACTTGAGAGAATAGGTCGTCGTCATTTGTGTAAACCCTTTCTAGATTGCCAAACGTAAACCACTAAACTGCCAACGCGTCGCTGGATGAAAGAAGTTGCGGTAAGTCGCACGGAGATGGCTAGCCGGAGTAACGCATGACCCGCCCCGCAGCACCATCTGGCCAGACATGAACTTGCCGTTGTATTCGCCCAATGCACCGGGCAAAGGCTCATACCCCGGATAGCCGGTGTAAGCGCTGGCAGTCCATTCCCAACAGTCACCGAAAAACTGCTCAACACCCGTGCTCGCTTTGGTGGGATGGAGTCTGCCCGCATCGAGCAGATTTCCGCAGCGTGATGTACGTCTCGCCACACATTCCCATTCCGCTTCTGTGGGAAGTCGGCAGCCTCGCCAGCGAGCGAACGCATCGGCTTCAAAAAAGCTGATGTGGCACACCGGTGTATCCAGCAATGCAGACAATCCGTGCCAGCCCCTCAGGGTGAAGACGCGCCAGCCAGTGTGATCTCTGGCATCACGTTGCCAATACAAGGGCGACTGCCAACGCGAATTCTTTACCGTCTCCCATCCGGCAGAAAGCCAGAACTCGGGCCGCGAGTAGGCGCCATCCGACACGAATTCCAAGTACTCGCCGCATGTGACTTCGCGGTTCGCGATCTGGAACGGCTCCAGGTAGACCTTGTGTCGCGGAGTTTCGTTGTCAAAGCAGAATTCCCGAGGATCGACCTCCTGCAATGGACAACCAATCTCGACGAGCCCCCCACAGAAGGTGTGCCATCCGAGTTCGGGAAGTTCAACATCCTTCTCGTCCAAGAGAGGGCCAACTGCATACGAAGGAGACATTGGGTTCGAGAAGAAGGCATGCTTGATATCGGTCAGGGTCAGTTCCTGATGCTGCTGCTCGTGATTTAAGCCTAGCAGAATTCGGCGTGAGATTTCTTCAGCGACCGGTCGTAAGAGAATCCGTTCCATCGCGTGATCAACGTGATCCTGAAATGCCACAACTTCATCGAGTGACGGGCGGGAATAGGAAGCTCGCAATGTCTTGTCCGGGATCTCATCTCCCAGTGCGTTGTAGTAGCTGTTAAAGAGCCAACGGAACTCTTCACAAAATGGTTTGTAGTCCGACTGAAAAGCCCGTAAGACGAATGTCTCGAAGAACCAAGTCGTGTGAGCTTGATGCCATTTGACCGGACTGGCATCGGGACACGATTGGACCATCTGGTCCTCAGCCGAAAGATTCGTCGCCAGGCAGCGAGTCGCAGACCGAACTGCTTCATAGTTCGAATTCAGGCAACCCTGACTGCATGCTCCGACAAGCTTATTCGCGACGGTTTGAAGGCTCATTGCCAGTTCCTCTCTCAAGAAAGCATTCCGATTTGTGCATCCGCTTCTTTGAAATGCGGTGCGGAAGTGCGATCAGAGTAGAAGTCGAGTAAAGGCAATTCTATTGGACGAAAGTATGGTCGATACCAAAGCATCGCGTCGCGGCGATGGCGATGAAGCCTCAGATATCGAGGACCAGATCTTCTTGCGGATGTGAGCAGCAGATCAGCAAGTTTCCGTTCGCCGGAGCTTCAAGTGGCTCGGGGTCGTACTCGACGGATCCAGCAATCAACCCGCACTCACACCGATGGCAGACACCGGTCCGACAAGACCAACGCACCGGAACGTCGCAGGCCTCCGCGAACTCCAGCAGACTCTTAAATCGAGGGTTCCAAGAGACCGTCAAGCCAACCCTTGCAAAGGAGATCTTCGGGCCAGTGCCGGGTGGCCCGTCAGGTGCGTGCGGTGGCCGTCGAGGTGACTTGATCACACCCGAAGTGACCGGGTTGCCTGAACCAAAGATTTCAGCGTGAATCTGATCGGGGTCCACTCCCCAATTACTCAGTCCCGTGGTGAATTCCTCCAGGAACGCGAGGGGGCCACATAGATAAAAGTTGGCTTCGCGCGGGACACCCAGTTCTTCAACAGTAGCGACGGTCAATCGACCGGCACTGTCGAAGTCGATTCCGTTCCGATCGTTCTCCTGGGGCCGGCTATACGCGATATGACTCTTCGCCTGAGGCAGCGTGGCTAGCAGATCGCGAGCTTCCTGAGCAAAAGGATGGTCAAGTCCATTGCGCGCTCCATAGATCCACCAGACTGGACGCTGCGATGTGTGTTCTGCCAGCCAGTGGAGCATCGCCATCATCGGAGTCACACCCACTCCGGCACTTAGAAGGACCACGGGAGAATCACCGGGGCGCAGGACGAAGGCACCTCGAGGCTCGCTGACATCGAGAATATCGCCGGGCTGAAGCTGCTGGTTTACGTAGGTACTCGCGATCCCATGTGGTTCCCTCTTGATGGTCACGCGATATCGATCGGCATTGGGCCGACCGGATAATGAGTAGCTGCGTAAGACGCGTGATGCGTTCGCCTCGGGGCGAAAACCAAGCACCACGAACTGTCCGGGAAGCGGGATCGTCAGAGGGCGACTGTCCACTGGCTCCAGTACCACAGAAGCAATCGTGCTGCTCTCGTGATCGATCGCGGCTACCCTCAAAGATCGAAACCCAGGCGCGGCCGTTACCATCTGTACGGCCGAGGTCAATCCGGCATTCCCCGTGTGCGGGCCTGAACGCGTCATTTGGTGCAAAAGGGCCTCAAACGAGGTCTTCCATGCCGGGCTGAGCGCCGGAATGCGCAAAGCCCGCTCAAGATCTTGTTTGGCTGGCCCGGGCAGATAGAGCAGCGCATCCGCCTCGGCAACTGACAGGTGTTCTGGGCCTTCAGCGACTTTGATGATTTCATCACCCGCGCCGACTTCGCCCTCTTCCAGCACGCGAAGGTAGAAGCCCGGTCGATGATGCGCGACAAGTAATGCCGCCATTCTCGGTTCGTTCATGCGGATGCCAACGCGGTAGCAGGTGACACGTGGTTGCGTCACTTCAAGGAGTGCTCCGCCAATCCGGAAGCGGTCGCCGATGGCGACCTCACTGTCGGCTAGGCCTTCGACAGTGAAATTCTCACCGAATTGCCCGAGGGTAAAATCGTCCCGGTTCAGCTCCCGCTGCCAGTAGTGG
>DASYEA010001005.1:0-5505 GCA_036499265.1 Schlesneria sp.
GCCCCTGGTGTTCTCATTGGAGCAGCGTGCTCCCAGCGTGCATGGTTCGCTTAATCACGTCGGCTTCCGGTTTGCCGACGCAGCAAGCCTAGTCGATGTCCAGCGAAGACTGGAACAAGTCGGCATCCAGACCCAGCGCGAAGACGGCGTCGAATGCTGCTATGCGCGACAGACCAAATTCTGGGTTAATGATCTCGACCATCGCCTGTGGGAGTTCTACGTACTCGAAGGTGACCTCGAACATCGCGGGGCCGGTCAAAGTCTCGACAACATGATCGGTGCCGAGGCCGCTGGAAATATGATGTCCGCGCACGATCCTGTCATCTATGAACACTTCATGGGCATGCCCTTCGCGCCGCCAGCGGAACCCTGCGATGAAATTCGATTGCGCGGTACCTTTAACATGCCTGTCAGTGATGAAGAACTGAAAGAGCGGCTGACGGCCGTCTGCCAACATTTGAAACCGGGTGGAAAGATCCATCTGCATCAACTAACCGCCGACACTCTCATCGCGGATGAAACACTCTCGTTGCCGGGGCGAGCCTCTGTCGTCAAGCATGTGCCAGTCCGAGCGGCTCTGCTTCAAGCCGTTCACGATGCGGGCTTCGAGCAAGTCACCCTCACAAAATTCGGCAGCAATCCCTGCTTCACGCTGGGCGACGCAGAGCTGCGCGAGACCATGATCGAGGGCCGAACCCGCGCCGATGGTGGCTGCGAAAGTTGGATGGACATCGTCTACAAAGGACCGTTCGTCTCCATCCAAGACGACGAAGGCCACGTCTTCCCACGGGGCGAACGAGTTTCAATCTGTAACGCCACCTGGAAGGCGATGGAAACCGCGGGCGTGGCGAGCCAATTCACCAGAATCGCCAAACCGACCGGCGTCGCCATCAGTTGCGGAACGCCGGGCTGATTAACGCGGCAGGTGGAATGCTCAAAGAACCGAGAAAACCCCTCAAAATGAGGGGTTTTCTTAAGTAGCAAGGGCGGGACTCGAACCCGCGACCCCAGGCTTATGAAGCCTGTGCTACACCTCGATTGCCTTGACGCAACGGGCTTCCGTAATAAAGACTTGGAGTGTGACAACAAATTGCACCCCGACAGCGCGCAGCAAAAAGCGCAGCATTCTGATCTCCAGAACATTGTCGATGCAGACCTATGTCGACTGGTCGATCTCTGGTCGACGTTATCGGAAGATGATCGGATGCAGCTTTTGGATTATGCCGATCGGTTGCCCGTAAACCGAGTAACCATTTGATTGTCTGAAATTGTGAGCTCGATGTCGATTCAATTGGTCGACTGGTGACGCGATGCAACAGCATCTTCGCGCCCCACCGTTGATTGCAGCAATACTACTGTCAGAGGCCAGTAAGGCAGAAGCTGTTCGACGACTTGTGGGGATCGAATAAGAATGAGTTGGGATCGCAAATGCGATGCCCCACCGCCCGCGAGTTGATGACTGACACCCGCTGATTAGGATCGGCGGTGATCCTGTCAGGCGAGCAAGAAGTAATGGGACGATTCAATGACAACGGAACTCGCCAACTGTATGCCACTGCCCGGTCAAGTGCTTGAACTTCACGTTTTTGAGATTTGGGTAAGAACAACAGGCATTCGTCCAATTGACGAATTTGTTGATTACTGGTTTTCACCCGATGAACGTGTGATATTCTCCGCAATGGACCATCGACATGCCTATTTGGGAATCGTTCACGAGGATGGTGCATTTCTCGCCAGAATTTGCTCAGGGACGAGAGGAACAGAATTGGTAGCTCGTACCCGAAACACTGCGAGGCAAATCTACGAAAGTTGACTGTGTCATCTATCAACTATCCTCAATTTGACCGAAACCCGTAATCCTGCTTCAAAGTCCGGATCAACCACAAAAACAGTACAACACCATCCGCGGATAGTGGTGTGTCAGGACTAAGAAGTCGGGTTGGCAATGAAGGAGAAATCATCGACACTTGCTGTCACAAGGAGGTTTGTGATGGTGAAGAAGTATGTGGTTCGTCTGTCAGTCGCGGAGCGGACTGAGTTGTGTGAGGTTGTCAAGAAACTGAAGGGAACATCCCAGAAGGTGAAGCGGTCGCAGATCTTGCTGAAAGCGGATGCGGGCGGACCGAACTGGACGGATGAGCGGATTGCGGAGGCGTTCGTGTGCCGGACACGGACAGTGGAGAGGCTGCGGCGGAGGTTGGTGGAGCAGGGGTTTGAGGACGCGCTCCACGGAAGGAAGCGGCAAACACCACCCGTGAAGAGAATGCTCAACGGGAAGCAGGAAGCGAAGATCATCGCCACGCGGTTGGGGTCACCCCCGAAAGGGTTTGCGAACTGGTCACTCCGGCTCTTGGCGCAGCAAGTGGTGGTGCTGGAGATCGCTCCCACGATCAGTTACGAAACAGTCCGCCGCGTGTTAAAAAAACGGCATGACGCAGCGTAAAATCGAGTATTGGGTCATCCCTCCCGAGGCGGACGCCGAATTCGTCGCACACATGGAATTGGTGCTGGAGACCTATGAAGCCCCTTACAATCCAAGGTTTCCCGTCCTCTGCATGGATGAACAGCCGATCCAGTTGCTGAAGGAAACGAGGCAGCCGATCCCCGCGACAAAGTCCCACGCCAAACGCGTCGACTACGAGTACGAACGAGCCGGAACCGCCAGCCTGTTCATGTTTACCGAACCACTGGCCGGATGGCGCGAAGCGACCGTTCGCGAACGCCGGACCAAGGTCGACTGGGCTCAGGAAATGGCCCGCCTTCTGGAAGGTCGCTACGCCGATTGCGAGAAGGTGATCCTCGTCTGTGACAACCTCAACACGCACACGATCGGTGCCTTCTACGAAGCCTTTGATCCCGAACGAGCCCGCCAACTCGTCCGCCGCATTGAGTTCCGCCATACTCCCAAACACGGCAGTTGGCTCAACGTCGCCGAGAATGAACTGAGCAGCCTGACGCGCCAGTGCGTGGCCAACAAACGCTTCGGCGACATCGAGACCCTACGAGAAGAAATCGCCGCCTGGTCCACCGCCGCAAACGAATCGCAGCGAGGTGTCGACTGGAAAATGAAAATCGAAAACGCTCGATGCAAACTCAAGGCCGCTTACCCGACAATTAAGCAGTGACAAAGCACTAGTCTACTTGTCAAAATAGGTGCTCGATATTTCGACGAGACTACAGGGCAGTGAATTAGCAGATTGTTAGTCGACGACTCCCAGATAAGGATCTAGTCCCGTCGTCAGGCAGGTTTTTTACGTCTTTGCTCTTGCCGCCAGTGATTGATCGTGAAGGCAATGCTGAGGTCGCCGCTCACCAAGTCACGATGATTCTCGAGCAGCCTCAAGCGGTCATGAGGTCCAATCCTCGTGGCGATGGCCGATATTGTGACAGCAAGTTGATCAATGTTCACTTTAACTTCAACTGCTGTTCTCGGCTCACAATTGCCTCCAGTCCTCGTGAATAGCCAGACTGGCCTGTGCGGCATAAGCCTCCGGCACATTACAAAATAGTAATCTTTAGTCTGCTCGGTGGTAAAACACATCTGTGCTCCATAGTCTCCCTTCGGTCATTGGCGATGTTTAATTTCCATCCACCCCTCCTAAGTACATTGCCTTCTCTTCACTCCTTTTGCTCTTATTCGGTTCGCGGCAGCGGATGAAATTCGCGCACATGCTCTCTGTTTGTGATAACTGCAGATCGCTTCGTCAACTCGAATTCTCTACTCCGAAATGAGGCGCGGAAGTCGCAAAGGCGATCAGCGTAAAGTCAAACTAGAATGGGACTGGGCCATGCTGCTGTTCAACTGGCTGGTGGGTTTGCGGAATCGTCTTCAGCTTTTGACACGAACTTCCCCAGTCTCCACGCGCCGTCGAAATCAACCTCGGTCCAGTGTGGCAGCGATGGTCGAAATCCTTGAGCCGCGGCGCGTGATGAGCGCTGTGGCCGCAGTGGACGACAGCTATCAAGTGCAGGCCCAGGCAATGGCTGCCCCGCCCATCTTATTGGACGTGCTGGTGAACGACACCAGCACTGGCGGTGCCATGACAATTACGTCGGTTCAAACACCTGCACATGGAACAGTGTCGATCCAGCATGGCAACAGCGGGAGCGGCAGTTCGTCCGGCAGCGGTTCGGCCAGTTCGACACCCGATCAACTGTTGTTCACTCCCTCTGACGGATACACAGGCACCGAAACCTTCACGTACACGGTCTCAGACGCAGCCGGCGATCAATCAACCGCAACCGTTTCTGTCACAATATTAGCTGCTAGCGGTTCTGGAAGCGGGTCGTCTTCGAGCAGCGGTTCTGGCAGTTCCTCTTCGTCGGGTAGTGGTAGCGGATCGGGAAGCAACTCTGCTTCGGGAAGTAATTCTGGCAATGGCAGTGAAACGCTCTTTGGCACCCTGGTGGCGACGCAGTCGGTGCCGCTGGGGACGACGACCGTGGAGTCCTTCCAGTACAAGTCGGACTGGAACTGGACCACGGATGCGACGGTGTACACGTTGACGCAGCAGCAGTGGCAGTACGGCCTGGATCCGAACATCCGGGTTTATCAGGCCAGCGATGGTTCCACCATCACGGCGAATCCGATCTACAGCTCCGGCAGTTCGTCTGGCAGCGGGTCATATCCCACGGGATACGCGTACTTTCGCGATAGCAGTACCAGCAATCAGTACTTTTCGTACAACTACAACACCGGACTGTACGAGAGTTCAGACGGATCGCAGATTCAGCAGGGCGGCAGCACGATACTGTACCGGACTGTCGCGTCAGCGACCCATCTGTCGGACTACGCGGCGACGATCGATTGGGGTGATGGCACGACCTCGACGGGAACCTTCGTCTCGGACAGCACCTACCAGTTGAACACGCTGCTGAATGCCCACGTCACCGGTGATCACACGTACACGACAACCGGGAACTACCAGGCGACCGTCACGATCAGCGGTCCGGGGATCTATGACAACAACGGCCAGCACAGCTACGGCAACCAGCTCGCCGGACACCTCGATGTGAATGTCGTCCCGCAGACGATCTCGGCCTCGGTCTCTGCGGTCGCGGCCGTGAAGAACGTGTCGTTCACGGGGACGGTGGCGACGTTCAGCGATTCGGTCGGGAACAGCTCTCCTGGGAACTACCAGGCGACGATTACCTGGGGGGATGGTGCGACCTCCACCGGGATGATCTCCTCCGACGGTCACGGTGGTTATGTGGTCCAGGGAGGACACACGTACACCTACGAGGGGACGCTGCCGCTGTCAGTCCGGATCCAGAAGACCGGGGCCGCCGCTTCGCTCGTGACCGGTTCCGCCACCGTGGAAGCGGTGAGTACCCTGGTCGCCACGCAGTCGGTGCCGCTGGGGACGACCACGGTCGAGTCGTTCCAGTACAAGTCCGACTGGAACTGGACCACCGATGCGACGGTCTACACGTTGACGCAGTCCCAGTGGTACTACGGCATGGACCCGTACATCACGACCTATCAGGCCAGTGACGGATCCACCA
>DASYEA010001006.1:0-2664 GCA_036499265.1 Schlesneria sp.
AAGTCGCCGAGCGAACCGCAAGGACGCAGGTGCCGAAGATGAACTCCGTGATTGGGACTAAGTCGTAACAAGGTAGCCGTAGGGGAACCTGCGGCTGGATCACCTCCTTTCTAAAGGATTTTGGCCACTATTGCGCCAGAACCGTGTGGCAGCTTGCTGCAACACGATTCGAAAAATAAAAAACTCACAGACTGCTTCGGTCTGCAAAGTTGTCCTCAGAACCTCCAGCCAATTGCATAACAACAGCCCACAGGGAAACCTGTGGGCTGTTGGCATTCTTTGACTGTACTTTATGTGCCACCATCAGAGTTCGCAGGTCTAGATTGTGTTGATCTGTTCCAGATCGATCGCGTTGAAATACTTGATCGTCAAGTAGGGAATCTCATTTCGGCTGCAGGTACAAGATTCTGCGTCCGGCCCGAGGTCGATATTAGTTAGTCTGGCCTTTGTTCCTCTGATGAGGTACCGCCATGTCTATTATGCTGATTGGCGTTTGTCTGGCTGTTTCGATCTTCGTAGTTCGCGTGTTTTTGCGAAATGTCGAATTGGTGGATGGTTCGATCACGAATTTGGCTATTTGCGTAGCTGGCTGTTGTCTCTGTTTTCTGTCGCCAGTTTTGTTGGTGCAGTTTCTGAGTTCAGCAATGGTGTCCATCATTGCGGTTCTGCCATTGCCCAAGAGGGTCCCCAAAGTTCTTTACGTGGTGGTTGCTGTAGGCAGCTACATATTTATCTTGGGAATAGTATTGCCGCAGTTGCTGGAATACTCCCGACTGAGGAAGGAGTACCCGTTTGTTTCTCTCGAACAGCGGTTGAGTCAGTTGAATCGTTACTCAGATGTGGCGTCGAGTCCCATTGCTGCGCCAATTAGTCGTCTGTCCGACGAAGTCGAGCATCGACTTCGGGAGGCGGAAGCAGACGAGCGATATACCATGCGGTCCGGATTGCTCAAGAAGTTGCATGAATTTGCGACCGATGATTTTACTCTCGCGCAAGGCTTTGGCCAGATTCGCATGATCATGCCAAGACGCGAGCGGATCCAATTGCCGGAACTCATGCCTATTCCCTTTGAGTCATGTCCAGAGAGATCGCCCTTCCTGCCAGACGGAAGCGCCACCGATCAGGGGGAAGCAGCATCGATTCAGGTTCCTTTGTCGTTCAAGACTTTGGAGGCTCTGCATCTCGACGGGTTCGATGATTTTTCCAGTCGAAGTCGTCTCGGATATATCCGAGATCGAAATCATGTGGTGGGATTTGTGCCGCACCGGTTTAGTCAGATGCCCGGGACTGATCGAATCCGGATGAGCTCATGGACGGAGCGACCGCAACCGGCGATTCCAGCGCCGCGCGAAGAAACTCGAATCGACTGGGCCATCGTTATGCTTGAATTGGTCGGGCTTCTGCGTCATCCGGCCCCCGTGGTTTACGTCGCCGACCATCTGCCCGAACTCAAGGAGTTGGAAACTTATCCCACTCGTGATTTGTCGGAATTTGAAAGCAACGCTCTAGAAAGGCTGCGACATGCTGAGGATGTCGTGGTTGACGATCAGCCCAATCGAATCCGCATGATGGGTTCGTTGCGAGCGACTTCAGGGTGCATTAGATGCCATGAAGTGAGCCGCGGTGCTCTGCTAGGCGCGTTGTCATATGAACTGATCGCCGACAACGACCGCATGCCCTAAACTCTGCTTTTCTCTTCTTTGAATTCGCGTCGATTCAAGAGATCAATGGCCCTATACTCGGACTTCTCCTGCCTAGGTCAGTACTACATTCCCTTATTATTCATTCCATTTCCTCGCTCAATTCTCGTACTATCTTACCTCACGTCCTGCTTTCGTCGATTCCACCGGGATGGTCTCACATGTCCACTGATGATCGCGATCCTCGTCCATCAAACAGCAATGGTCTTGCTGTTGTCTGTCTCATCTTTGGCATCCTCGCCTGCATCCTCAGTGTTGTCCTGGTCGGCAGTCTCCTTGGCTTGGTGGGTGCGATCCTTGGGTTGATTCATTTGTTTCAGCGAAAGCCGTCGAATGGTCTGGCGTGGACGGGGATTGGTTTTTCGCTGATGGGGATCGTATTGAGTGTGGTGTTCCTTGTGTTCTATGTCCGGACGGTGGGCAATGTCCTTCAGGCATTCTTGAAAGAGGTCAACCGTCATCAGGCTTCGCAGGTTGCCGAGAATGCAGATTGGAAGGGAGTCATGGCCCCAGAATTGACCCTCACGACTATCGACGGCAAGACGGTGGCTTTGAGTGACCTCAAGGGGAAGCGAGTGATCTTGGATTTTTGGGCGACCTGGTGCGGGCCTTGTCGTGCCGAGATTCCTCATTTCATCAAGTTGCATGACGAGATTTCAGAAGATGAACTCGTCATTGTCGGTATCAGTAGCGAAGAATCGTCAGTCATCAGAGCATTTGCTGAAGAGCTCAAGATCAAGTACTTGATGGTCTCTGCCAGTGATTTACCCGCCCCATTCAATCAGGTTGACGCTTTTCCAACCACATTCGTCATCGATCGGCAGGGTGTCATTCAGGATGTCCTCATTGGTTATCACGACTTCGAAGTGTTGAAATCGCATGCGATCGGTGCGGATTACACAGGTGAGCCCAAGGATGCTCCCGAGATTCTTAAGAGCAGCCTGGTCGACTCGCCAGACAAGAT
>DASYEA010001007.1:0-7871 GCA_036499265.1 Schlesneria sp.
ATTGCTTATGTCGCGCATGTCGACACGTCGCCCGAGTACTCGTCGGTCGATGTGAACCCACTGCTGCATGAGAATTATCAAGGGAACGACATCGTTCTGCCGAAGGATGGCAAGGTGCTGCGAGTCAGCGAGAATACCGATCTGAAGAACTGCATCGGTCAGACAGTCATCACGACCGACGGTTCGACGCTATTGGGTTCCGATGATAAGTCGGGCGTGGCCGTGATCATGTCGGCGGCAGCGGAACTGATGCGGCGTGCGAAAGAACTGAAGCATGGGCCGGTGCGACTCTGCTTCACCTGCGACGAAGAGATCGGGCGCGGGACCGACAAGCTGGATCTGAAGAAGCTGGGGGCGCATGTCGCCTATACGCTCGACGGGGGCGGACGCGACGAGATTGATTCGGAGACGTTCTCGGCCGATGGAGCCAAGGTCACTGTCAAAGGGATCAACACGCATCCGTCCGTCGGCAAGGGAGCGATGGTCAATGCCGTTCGCATCCTGAGCACATTTATCTCACGCTTGCCGACTGCTGGGCTGAGTCCTGAAACAACAGATGGTCGCGACGGGTTTATTCATCCGTATCACATCGAAGGGGGAGTGGCCGAAGCGAGTGCTCGCCTGATTCTGCGCGACTTCGAAACGGAGAAACTGGCCGCTCAAGCCGCCTTGCTGGAATCGATCGCGGCGTCACTAAGAGCGGAATACCCTCGGGCCGAGATCTTGATCGAAGTTCGTCCGCAATATCGCAACATGCGCGAAGGTCTGGCTCCGGAGCCGCGAGCGATCTCGAAGGCGGTTGAAGCGATGAAGTCGCTGGGACGGGTTCCTAAGATGACGATCATTCGCGGTGGTACGGACGGTTCGTTGCTGACTGCGAAGGGGCTGCCGACGCCGAACTTGTCGACGGGCGAGCACAATCCGCATTCGCCGCTGGAGTGGACCTGCCTGGAGGAGATGCAGGCGGCGGTTGACGTGCTCGTGCAACTGGCGGTTGAGTGGGGTAAGTAGTTGTAGGTTATGCTTTAGCATAACGGATGGTGAGAAGAGTCACGCTGAAGCATAACCTACGAAAAGAACGAGGCGACGATGGATCTGCAGTTGGCTGGCAAAGTGGGGATTGTGACCGGGGCTAGTCGTGGAATCGGGCGAGCGATCGCTCAATCGCTGGCAGCGGAAGGAATGCGGCTGGTGTTGGTCGCTCGATCTGGGGAGCAGTTGGCGGAGCTGGCGAAGAGCCTGCCGACAGCGAGTCTGGTTCACGTTGCCGATCTGCGTCAAGAGGATGCCGCTGAAGAGTTGTTGGTTGCCACGATCGAGCAGTTCGGCCAACTGGATCTACTGGTCAACAACGCCGGGGCGACCGTGCGCGGCGATTTTCTGAAGCTGACCGATGCTGAATGGGACGACGGCTTCGCTTTGAAGTTCTTCGGAGCAATGCGCTGCTGCCGAGCGGCCTGGCCTTACCTGCAGCAATCGCAGGGATCGATCGTCAATATCGTTGGCATCGGCGGTCGTACGGGATCGGCAGAATTTGCCATTGGGGGATCGGTCAACGCGGCCGTGCTAAACTTGACCAAGGTGCTGGCCGATCGCGGGATCAATGATGGTGTCAGAGTGAACGCGATCAATCCGGGTGCGATCGCGACGGATCGGCTGCAAACTCGCATCGACCGCGCCGCTTCTGATCAGGGAGTCGACAAGGAAACGGCCGCGGCGCAACTCGCTCGCGAGATGAAGATTGCTCGCTTTGGGATGCCAACGGAGATCGGTGATGCGGTTGCGTTTCTCGCATCAGCTCGCGCTGCTTACTGCCAGGGGGCAATCATCGATATTGATGGTGGCCAGACAAGGACGCTGTAATCTAGTAGGCACACTCCGTGTGCCGTTCTTGCTGAGCTCGATTGGACAACCGCCATTCTGTGCCGATGCATTTTGGTGCCGCGAGAAGGCTACTTGAGGCGGACAGACGGCACACGGAGTGTGCCTATTATTTTGGATCCGCGATCGAGTGAACCGAGCGGCCTCCACGCTTGTCTCTGACATCTCTTTCTGTGCGGACAACTCGTGAAAGGTTTCACGACGTTGGCTGTAAGTGGGGATAGATGCTGCTGCGCATGTCGTGGAGTGGTGTCGACGGAACGCTCGAACGAAGTCGCAGGGGATCATGTTAGACGGCAGTCGCAACTCGAAAATAGCATTCAACTTCTGTTGTATTTGCCTGATTTGGGGTTCGACGTTTCTGGCAGTGAAGTACGCCATCGAGACCATCCCGCCGTTCGTTGTCACGGCGATGCGCTATGTGATGGCGAGTTTGGTGTTGGCCATGATCAGCCACCTGCGAAAAGAATCGTGGCTGACTGCCGCGAATCTGCGGCTTGCCGCCATCAGCGGATTTTTATTGAGCCTAGGTAACGCATTGGTTTGTTACTCGGTGACATCGTTGCCCACGGGCTTGGTGGCGGTGGTGATCGGATCGCTGCCTGCGTGGATCATTCTGTTCGACTGGCAACTATTCCGCGGCAAGCCACCTCAGTGGGGCCAGGTCGCGGGGATCGCGCTCTCGCTGATCGGGGTTGGTGCGCTAACCAGTTCACACTCAGAACACTTGGACATGCGGAATTTACTGGTCTGGATCGCACTGTTCTCATCCATCGGGGTCTGGGCGATGGGAACTCTGGTTCAGCGTCAGGCGTCGGCGCGAGATTCGATCTTCCTGTTCTCGTCTGTGCAGGCACTGGTCGGGGGCGTCATGATCGGAGTCACGACGACCTGGGATGGGAGTCTGGTATTCCGTTGGGATCAGATCACGACTTCATCCGTGCTAGCTTTGCTGTATCTCACTCTGGTCGGAACGGTGGCGGCGGGGACATCCTATGTTTGGCTCAGCCAGAACGCAGAACCTCGTCTGGTGAGTACTTACGCGTTGATCACTCCGGTCGTTGCCGTGTGGCTGGGTTGGTTGGTCGCGGGTGAAGCGGTGACGACATCAACGCTCACTAACTCGATGATCGTGCTCGTTGGCGTCGCATTGATTGCGTTAAGCGGTCAGGCCTGGCGAACCAAAGTGTTCGCGCGTCGAGCCCCGGTGATTCTTGGTGAACGAGTGAGGGCGACGCTGCGGACGCCGGTCGAGGTGTAGGAATGCGGGCCAGCGATTGATTCATGGTCGTCGCAGAACCACAATGAATGAATGGGGCGATTGATTTTGCCTCGCTGGATTGACCGATCTCATTCATTCGCGGGGCCTTCGATGATTCGCACTTGGTTTGCTCGATTGTGTCTGTGTGGCTGCTTCGTCGCAATCAGCGCGGTCAATTTGTATGCGGCAGATGTTTTCGAGCGACATGCGGCCCCCCTTGTGAAGCGCCTGGCCGAGGATGGCGAAGGGGTCAAACTGGTGACGATGCAGGATGCGTCCAAGATTAAGCCGCTTGCCCCGACGATCGGTTCGCCGTGCTTTGTGGCCAAGACGGACGACGGAAGTTATGCGAAGCTGTTGGTCTCGTGGGGTTTGAAGAAGGGTAAGAATACCGAGAAACCGATGCCCGTGTTGTTGATTGAACGATTCGTCGTTTATCGGGGTGATCGGCTGGACCTGACATCGGCCACGGGCAAGGATGTGATGCTGTTTCCCGGATTCGCCTTTAATCTGGACATCGGGCAGGTCGTGCCTGAAGGGCAAGGAGGCGACATTATCTTCACTGCAGACGGTGAATTGATCCCGGCCGACCACGTTAAACTCGTGGTCTTGAATGGATCACAGTTGCCGCCAGCCGACAAAGCGGCTCGCCGGGACCCTCAGGATCATGAAGGGGTCGTTGGTGAAGATTTCACAGGAACTTGGAAATTGAACGCCGATGGCCGCTGGTTGGGTGAGCTCGAGCTGAAAGTTACCGATGGCGGAAAGGCGACCGGATCATTCACTTCCGAAGAATCGAAGAACTCTTACGACGTCACAGGACAGCTTGGCAGCACGCCACATAACGTGAAGCTGGAAGTCTTTCTGGCGAACACGCAATTGTCCGTGGACGGCTATCTGTGGACCAAGGACAAGTCTCAGATGGCAGGGACCGTCACCATGACAGGCCGCAAATTCGGATTTGTCGCGACACGCATCGCAGGCGAGTAAGTTGGCAAATTCCGCATAATCGTGCCAACCGGCCAGTCTGCGATCTGTGTACGACTTGTTGCCAAAAATCCCGATCGTATAGACCTGACATCAGGAACTGCGAACTAGATTCAACAGTGATTACGTCCACCGTGGACCTACCAACAGTTTCGGCTGCATTGCAGTCGCGTCCGAAACATGGATCACTGCCATGAGCACAGAAGCTGCTCCACAAATCGAGTCGGTACTCAGTGAGGTTCGAACCCAATTCGGGTCCGATCCCTCAATGGTCGCTCGGGTTGATGGAGGCGCGAGTCGAACATCGGTCACGGGAATGCCACCCCGTGAACAAGACGAATCGCTACTAAACGCCAAGATCCTGATCGTCGATGACGAACCGATCAATGTGAAGGTGTGTCAAAAGTACCTGCACGAATTGGGCTATAAGAAGTGCATCGGCCTGACGGATTCGACACGAACGATTGCCGTGATCCTGGAAGAGCGTCCGGATGTGATTATCCTGGATGTGATGATGCCGATCGTCAGTGGCGTGGATATTCTGAAGCTGATCCGTCGGCACGACGAGCTGGCTCATTTGCCTGTCCTGATCCTGACCGCCTCGGCCGACCGGACGACGAAGTTGACTGTCCTGAACCTGGGGGCGACCGACTTCTTGACGAAGCCGATTGATCCCAGCGAGATGGCCCCGCGAATTCGCAACGTCCTGTCGGTCAAACGCTATCACGATTCTCTGCGCAATCATGCTCAAGCTTTGGAAGAGGCCGTTCGTCAGCGGACCGCCGAATTGGAGTCGTCTCGCATCGATGTCATTCACTGCCTGGCGAGGGCGGTGGAATATCGCGATGACCATACCGGTCGCCATGTCGAACGAGTCGGTCGCTATTCGGGAATGATCGCGCAGACACTGGGAATGGATCGGGCAACTTGCTCGATGATCGAACTGGCGTCACAACTGCACGATGTTGGCAAGATTGGCGTACCTGACGACATCCTGCTGAAGCCGGGCCGGTTGACTCCGGAAGAGTATGAGCGGATGCAGAAGCATACCCTGTTCGGTCGAAAGATCGTCGAACAGATGAGTGAACGGGAATGGGAAAAGCTGCGTCAGCATGTGCAGATCGGTTGTCGAATCCTCGACGCGCCGAGATCGCCGTTGCTCACGATGGCCTCTCGAATCGCCTTGACCCATCACGAACGCTGGGATGGATCGGGCTATCCATTGGGATTGGCCGGTGAAGACATTCCGATCGAAGGTCGAATTACTGCGGTCGCCGATGTGTTCGACGCGCTCACCAGTGTCCGTCCGTATAAGCCGTCGTATCCGATTGATAAATGCTTTAGCATTCTGAGTAGCGAAAGCGGCTCGCACTTCGATCCCAAAGTGGTCGAAGCCTTTTTCTCGCGCCGCGATGATGTTGTGCGAACTCAACTGGAACTCGCCGATACCGAGTGATCCAGAGGAATGGATTGAGCCTCGCCGGACGCCGGCTCGCTGTTGTCGTCGCTCATCTCGCCGGGGATTCGGGTCGGTTACGTGATTGAGTCGCGTCTGACGACCTCCAATATCCGGCGAAATCGGCGACCTCTTAACACGCCACGACCATCGTGAAAATGACGACCGCGTCCGTCTCTGAAGTCTGTACCAGAAATAACTTCCTGGTCGGCAAAGGCGTGCTAAGTTTTGTCTACATCCTTGGGCCTGAATTCGTTGTTCATTGGAGTGAAGATGTCGTCCGTCATTCATCCCGTCGAGATGGAGCAACTCTTTGGCAACCGGATCGAGAAGCCATCGAAGCCAGTATCGGCCAGCCCGTACATGCAGGAACTGTCCTGGCCGGCCAAATCTGTCTTGATGGCTGCTGCGACATTGATGATCGGGTTCTCCGCACTAGGAGCCTGTCGCGGCAGTGATGCGCGAACCACGTCCAGGATGATTGCCCGAGGAGATTCGTCGCTGGCTTACTCGGCCTTGTCGTATATCACCTGGCCGAAGGAATCATTCGAGGCCGAGAATTCGCCGTTCGTGATGGCCGTGCTTGGCAAGGTGTCGTCGGCTCATGAAAAGCTGCAAGCCCCTTACTTGGAAGGGAAAAAACGTATTCAGGGACGCATCGTCGAGATACGCAAATATGACTCACCCGACGAAGTGACGAATAGCCACATGTTACTCGTGGCTGAATCGTACCCGCAGAAACTGGCGAGCCGAGCGTTGGAAGTGGTCGGTGGCAAGTCGGTGCTCACAATTGGTGAGACCGATACATTTGCCAAAGCTGGGGGTGTGTTGAGCATCGTGAAGAGTGGCGATAGTTCACTGTTGGAACTCAGTCAGCGGGCCGCGGCCAAGCAACGATTGAAGGTCGACGTTCGATTAGTCAACGTCTCTGTGCTCGTTGACGAAGATCGAGGTCGCTGATGCCCGCCGCAGGCTGGATCCGCAACTTGCACTTGCGAACGAAGCTGATTTTGCTGTCCGCGATCACCGTCGGACTGGCACTGGTGTTGGCGTGCGCCGGTTTTCTGCTGAATGACTTGAGACTGTTGCGTGATTCGAAGCTGCGCCATTTGAAGATGCAGGCCGAACTGTTGAGCTTCAGTAGTTCGGTGGTCGTGTCGATGTCGCAGCGGCACCAAGCCGAGGAACTGCTGGCCTCGCTGCGGTCGCAGCCGACTATTGAAATGGCCGGCCTGTATGACGCCAACGATCGTCGGGTGGCTTCCTACGCACCGAATATCAACGTCGTCGTGCCGAACAAAGTACCGATGCAGGACGGCGTGCGGATCACTGCGACGGGGTATCTGGAAGTCTTTCAGCCGATCATTGATGGAAAGACACGCGTCGGGACAGTGTATCTGCGGACCAGTATGCGCGATTTGTGGGAGCAAATGAGCAGCTACTCGCGCGTGTCACTGCTGGTGATGGTCCTGGCGCTGGGAGTCGCCACGTTGTTCGGCTCGGTCATGCAGAATACGGTGTCGAAGCCGATCCTGGAACTGGCCGCGGCCGCTCAGAAAATTACGTCAAACGACGACTACTCGATTCGCGTCCATTCCGATTCTCGTGACGAACTGGGTATCCTGTACAACTCGTTCAATCGTATGGTTGAACAAGTGCAGTCGTCCCGTAGCGAATTGGAACTGGGCCAGAAACAACTGGAACGTCGCATCGCCGATCGAACGTTTCTGCTGCAGGAAGAAATCGAACACCGCACGCGCATTCAGTCAGAACTGGTTAAGGCCAAAGAGCGTGCTGAAGCCGCCAGCCAGGCCAAAAGCAGCTTCCTGGCGAACATGAGTCATGAGATTCGAACCCCGCTGAACGCGATCCTGGGATTTGCCGATCTGTTGCGCGTCGGTGGCGACCGCAACAATGAAGCGGAACGCCAAGATTTCCTTGAGACCATTCATCGCAGTGGTGAACATCTGCTGACGCTGGTCAACGATATCCTGGACCTGACCAAGATCGAAGCGGGCCAGATGGACTACGAGCAACTGCAGTTCTCGCCTCATCAAGTCATCGCCGAAGTCATGTCGGTGATGCGGGCGCGAGCTCACGGTAAAGGGCTGGCCCTGGACTATCACTGGTACGGATCGATTCCCGAATTCATCACCAGCGACTCGGCTCGGTTCCGCCAACTGCTGCTGAACCTAATCGGTAATGCGATCAAATTTACGGAAAAGGGTGGCGTTCAGGCTGTGGCTCGTTTGGATGCGGAACTTGGTGAACTGACTGTGGATGTCA
>DASYEA010001008.1:0-6512 GCA_036499265.1 Schlesneria sp.
AAGGCCCTGCAGGATGCGACGGCCGAGGGGTTTCTGTACCGAGTCGACGTGCGGTTGCGTCCGTGGGGACGCTCGGGTGAACTGGTTACCACGATTCCTGCGTATTTGGACTACATCCAGTCGAACGCGGAAATGTGGGAAAAGCAGGCGTTGCTGAAAGCACGAGTCGTCGCTGGCAAGAAGTCGGTCGGTGTCGATTTTCTTAAGCGAGCCGACCCATTGATCTATTCGGGAACGCCGCGCGATGTGCGTGCCGCCGTGCGTCAGGCGAAAGATCGTATCGAAGCGGAATTGCGCCGCCGCGGGCGAGAATGGGGCGAGGTCAAGCTGGGAACGGGATCGATTCGCGATATCGAGTTTGTGGTGCAGTCGCTGCAATTGGTTCACGGAGTGACGTTGCGCCATGTACGCTCGCCCAACACCCTCGATGGTCTTGTCCGCTTGACAGATGCGAGCGTGCTCCAGGCGGACGAGTATCGTCGTCTGACGGATGGCTACGTCTTCTTACGCACCATCGAACATGCACTGCAGTTGATGCACAACCGGCAGGAGCATGCGATGCCCGCGGACTTGCGGGGCTTGTCGTCGCTCGCGCACCGCATGGATTTTTCGAGTGCCGATCAACTGTTGGCCCACTACGAAGGCCATCGCGCGTCGATTCGATCGATCTTTGATAAGTATCTGTCGCATGAGAGTGCGCTGACGGCTCCTGTCGCGGCCTCGCCCATTCCCGCACCGACCAATCGCCTGGTGCTGGGGACTTATGAAAGCGTCTTTTCCAAAGACGAACAGCGTCGTCATCGAGGCATGTTCACGCAGATCGAACTCGAGCAGCCGGTCCGCGTCCACGCAGAGCAAACCGACGATGGCCTCTGGCGAGTCACGATTCTCGGACACGATTGCCCCGGTGAATTGTCGATGATGTGCGGGCTGATGTTCGCTTATGGCTTCGACATTGTCACGGGCTTTGTCTCGACTGAACGTCGCGTTCCCGGCGATAGCAAATTGCCTTGCGGGTTCGTCGATGTCTTCAGCGTCCGTTCCGAACTAGATGTGGTTCTGCCCGAAGCCTGGCAGCGTTACGAAGACGATTTGTGCGATCTGGTGCGCATGGCCCAGTCGGGACTGGCCGATGAGGCTCAGGGAAAGCTGGCGAAGCGTGTCGCGGACGCATTGGACGGGGCACCCCTCACCAGCAGCCGGCCTTCGCCGCTGGACGTGCGCATCGACAACGACGTACACGAGACGGCGACCGTCCTCTACATTCGGGGCGACGATACGATCGGGTTCTTGTATGAGTTGACGAACGCACTGACTCTCAGTGACGTCAACATCGAGCAGGTTCAGATCAGCGCGGCGGAAGGAGTGGCATCCGATGTTCTGCTGGTGACGGACGCACGCCGCGGCGGAAAGATCCTGGATACGGATCGAGTGCAGGAATTGAAGGCGGCGGTGGTTCTGATCAAGCACTTCACGCACTTGTTGCCGGGAGCACCTGACCCAACGGCGGCGCTGTTGCATTTCCGCAGTTTTCTGCGAGACCTGTTTCAGCGGCCCGACTGGTTCGAGCAGCTTTCCTCGCTCGATCGTCCAGAAGTTTTGGCGGCACTCGCACGGTTGCTCGGCGTCAGTGATTTTCTCTGGGAAGACTTCCTGCGGCTGCAGTATGCGAACCTGTTTCCCGTACTCCGCGACATGGCGGGTCTGGAACATGCGAAGTCGGCCGGCCAACTGGCTGCGGAGTTGAACGATGTTTTAGAAGGCGCTCACGAAGTCGAAGAACGTTGCCGCCGCTTGAATGAGTTCAAGGATCGCGAACTGTTCCGGATCGACATGCGGCACATTCTGGGGCGCAGCGGGGGGATCGAATCGTTCGGTCACGAAATGACAGACCTGGCCGAAGTCATCGTCGCCATCAGTCTCGAACAATGTCGTGCCGAATTGGTGCAACGAGTCGGGCTGCCTCAATGCACGAATGGTCAACCCTGCCGCGTGGCGGTCTGCGCGCTGGGAAAATGTGGCGGTCGAGAATTGGGGTTCGCATCCGATATCGAACTGATGTTCGTCTACGAAGCGGACGGTACGACGGTCGGTCCCGAGCGAATCGACAACGCCAACTTCTATGGAAAGTTGGTCGAAGGGGTCTGTCACATGATTCGCGCCCGCAGCGAAGGGGTGTTTCGCATCGACCTGCGTCTGCGGCCCTATGGACGCTCGGGCAGCTTGGCAGTGAATATCGACTCCTTCAAGCAATACTTTCACCTCGACGGCCCCGCCTGGCCCTACGAACGGCAAAGCCTCGTCAAGTTGCGGCCGATTGCCGGCGATGCCGATTTTGGCCAGCAATTAGTCGCCTTGCGCGATTCCATCGTTTACACAGCTCAGCCGGTGGACTTCGCCGCGATTCGCGCGATGCGCGAACGTCAGGTACGACACTTGGTCGGTGCGGAATCATTTAACGCCAAGCTCAGCCCAGGCGGATTGGTCGACTTGGAATACCTGGTGCAGGCCTTACAAATTTGTCACGGGAAAACGCAGCCGCAACTGCGGACGACGAATACGCGTGACGCGCTGCAGTTGCTGTCGCGATCTGGACTGCTGAAAGAGTACGAATATCATCAGTTAGCTGATGCCTATGTCTTTCTGCGCAATGTGATTGAGTCATTACGGATGGTGCGCGGGGATGCTCGCGATCTGGCCATTCCCGCAGCGCAGACACCCGAATTCGAATCCCTGGCCCGACGCTTGGGTTATGGCGGGAATTGGCAGCGCCTGCAGTCGGAATTGGCGCGTCATACACAGTCGGTGCATGACGCGATTCGATCGATCTTTCCATAGCTTATCGGCGACATCGGCAATAACAGCGGATGTTGATCTGGTGCAAGATGATCTGGAAGATGGGGACGTCGGGAATGCCCAGCACGAAAGTCTCGTTTGTGGGAATCCAATGTGAGCATGGCGTCGCTTGCGTTGGCCCTTGCACGGTCTATAATCCGATGGCGTTTGGGGTCGAAATATTGCGCCGGCTTTGATTCGCAACCGAGTTTCTCGGTGCCAAGTGTGCGGCAATTCCGGCTCGGGCTATAGAGTGAGCCAACCATGCAGTGGTTGAGGAATTTTGGCGAGTGGTGTCGAAACATTTGGGTCGCCGTCTCCACCCTGTTGCAGGGGATGTGGGTGACGATGCGGACCATGTTGTGGACGTATCGACGTAAGACATTCACCGAAGTCTATGAATATCCAGAAGTTCCGGTTCCGGTGAAGGCTCGTTATCGCGGTTTCCACCGCTTTGATCTGACGACCTGTATCGGCTGCGAAAAGTGTGCGGTTGCCTGTCCGGTCGACTGCATCTACATCGAAAAAGAGAAGAGCCCCGTCGGCAAGGGGTTCCGCGTCAACGGTTTCACGATCGATTACACGAAGTGCATGTTCTGCGCCTTGTGTGTCGAGCCGTGTCCTGTCGATTGCATCTTCATGGGTTCCAATCACGACCTCAGTTGCTTCAGTCGCGATGGATGCATCGTCGACTATGCGAAGCTGCCGTTGGAAGTGGGTTGGGGCCAGGCGACACTCAATCCGACGGCGGTGGCCGAATCGAAGGTGCTTTACGAACCTGTTTGGGTAAAAGGTGAATCAAGCCCCTTCCAGTTTGCGCCGAAGGACGAATAATTCCTGTTGGGAATTTTGACCCAGATTGGGTCTAGTGATAGTGCCGTGGGGCAGGATTGGATGCCTGTCAGGACTGCGGGGTTGGACGAATGCTAAGCTCGGGGACTGAGCGAAAGGTGGTTTGTTCATGAGCGCCAAACTGGCTCCTCGCACGTTGTTCACGGCTGCTTCGGCCAATAAGGCTTTGCCTTTGGTTCGAGCGATCGTGCAAGACATTGTTGAACTTTATGTCGATGTTCGCGAACGCGAACAGCGGCTGAATGCTCTGCGACCTGCTTCGGCTGGGAAGCAACAGCCAGACGATCCCTACAGCGAAGAAGTCGAACAGATTCGAACTGAGCTGGAAAAGGATGTCGAAAAGCTGGAAGGGTTTGTTGAAGAGTTGACGGAGTTGGGCGTGGAATTCAAAGACCCCGTCATGGGGTTAGTCGATTTCCCAGCGAATTTGAATGGGCAGGATGTCTACCTGTGCTGGAAGCTGGGCGAACCCAGTGTTGGTTTCTGGCACACCCACGATGCGGGCTTCCAAGGGCGTCTGCCGCTGGAAGAAACCGCGCCGCCTGCTCAATAGTTTTTTTGACACTGCGAACGCGAATCGGAACGGACTATGACCGAAGTTGTTGGGCATTTCCTGGTGTTCACTGTCGTGACCATCGGATTTCTGATCGTGCCTTTGCTGATCGGTCGTCTCGTTCGTCCTCGCCTGCCCGGTGCGGAAAAAGATGCCGCCTACGAATGCGGTGAACCTACGATCGGCAGTAGCTACATCCAGTTCGACCTACGATTTTACGTGGTCGCACTGCTGTTCATCATCTTCGACGTCGAAGTCGTGTTCTTCTTCCCGTGGGCGTCAATCTACGGGACGGCCGTCCAATTGATGGATCCGCTGCTGACTGGCGGCGACCGCATTCTGCTCAGCGAACAATTGATGAGTCTGGCTCCCGGCAGCTTGACCGCCGATCAAGCGGTGACGGCCAAGACAGCGATGACCCTCGCCTGGACAGGCGTCGTGGACGTACTGGTCTTCTTCGCGGTGTTGCTCGTCGGATTCGCCTATGTCTGGAAACGTGGCGACTTAGAATGGGTCCGCACCCTGTCTCAGTCGAATCGGATGGCTCCCACGGCTGCGGGGTCGGGGACATCCACTGCTCGACCCCAGTCCACGACCACGGTAGCTGGCTAGCGATCACGACGGGCCTCGAATCTGAAAGAGAAAGAGCGCAATGCGCATTGAAGACGTTCATCAGCGGCTGGTCGATCGATTCGGGACTGATGCGATTCGCGAACTGAAGACCGGCGTCAAAGATCCCTGGATCGAAGTCGCCGCCGATCGTATCGCGGATGTCGCACGGTTCATTCACGACGAACCCGATATCAAGCTCGACGGTTTGAATGATCTCTGTGGTTCCGATTGGCTCGATACCGATCCCAAGAAGAAGAATCCCTGCGAACCGCATGTCGAGGTCGTGTATCACCTCTACAGCTACACGCACAAATACTTCTGCAAGCTGAAGGTCAAGACCCCGCGCTGGACGGACGGTCAGGCTGGCCAGTTGCCGCAGGTTCCGTCAGTCGCGCATGTCTGGGGCATTGCTGATTGGCACGAACGCGAAGCCTTCGACCTTGTCGGCATCGAATTCACAAACCATCCCAATCTGCGCCGGATCCTTTGCCCAGAGGACTGGGAAGGCCACCCCTTGCGTAAAGACTACGAATTTCCACTCGAATACCACGGAGTTCGCGGGAAGTAACGGGGTATCCGCTTTCTGAGCGGGGGGGTCAGCCCCCTGGCAAGAAGTTGATTCAACCCAAAAGCTTCTCACCGCGTCCTATCCAGATCACACGAGACGACTATGAGCCTGACGCTGGAAGATCCCCGCATCATCGAGTTTGACGTTCGCACCGATGAGATGCTCGTCAACATGGGCCCGCAGCATCCCAGCACGCACGGCGTGTTGCGTCTGTTGTTGAAGACCGACGGCGAAATTATCCACGAAGTCACACCTCACATCGGCTACCTGCATCGCTGTGCCGAAAAGATCGGCGAAAACCTGTCGCCGCCGCAATGGATTCCATACACGGATCGGATGGACTATCTGGCCGCGATGAATATGAACCTGGGCTTTGCCCTGACGGTCGAAAAACTGATCGGGATGGAAGTCCCCGAAAAAGCGATGACCCTGCGTGTCATCATCTCCGAGTTGAATCGCATCGCCAGCCATCTGGTCGGCATGGGTGCTTACGGTCTTGACCTTGGCACATTCAGCCCGTTCCTGTACGCCTTCCGCGAACGCGAAATCATCCTCGATCTGTTCGAAGAAGCTTGCGGTGCTCGTCTGACGTACAGCTACCTGACCATCGGAGGCGCGACCCACGACCTGCCCGGCGAAATCACCATCCCCCCCGGCTTGGCTCAGTTGACCGGCCGCAATCCGAACATGCGGCTGCAGTGGATGGACGCGGTCCGCATGTTCCTCGATTGGATGACGCCGCGCATCAAGGAATACCACACGCTGCTGACGCGCAACGCGATCTTCATCAAGCGGACGGCGAACTTGGGAATCCTGACGCGAGAGATGGCGATCAGCTACGGCTGCACCGGCCCGGTCCTGCGCGGCAGTGGTGTCGATCACGACCTGCGACGCGACGGCGAACCGATCTATACGCGGATGTACGAAGGCTACAACTACAAAATCCCCGTCGCTCCGTTCACCGATCCCGAATACGGCAAGCTGCCCAAGGAAGTCGTCCTGGGCGACAACTGGTGCCGCTTCTTCGTCCGTATGATGGAAGTGGTGCAGTCGATCAGTCTGGTCCGACAGGCGATGGACAAGTACCCGACC
>DASYEA010001009.1:0-4274 GCA_036499265.1 Schlesneria sp.
ACTGGGGGCTGCTTTGGGCCACCAGTGTCTTCACGTTGCTGCGATGGCTATGATCGGGTATCGAGCATATGCAATATTCAGCGTCACCACGCCTTGTTTACTCATCGACAAGACACTGGCAACGCAAAGCCGTCGCCAGCGGCACCCGAAATGTTTTTTTACAAGCAGAATCGCGCACGCTCATTTAGTCAGTTCCACGTTGTGATGGTCCGCTAACCCTTTCACTTCGATACGCCACATGTCTCGCGACGCCATTTTTGAAGCCAGTGTCGATTTCTTCCTGACGCCCATCCGCGCGTTTCTGGAAGACGATACGGTCACCGAAATCATGGTGAACGGTTTCAACGAGATTTACATCGAACGCCGCGGGCGACTCGAACGGACCAATGCCTCGTTCCCCAGCCACGATGCGCTCTTGTCCGCCGTTCATAACGTGGCCCAGTTCGTGAATCGCGAAATCGACCGGGATCGGCCGATCATGGACGCGCGCCTGCCCAACGGTTCGCGTGTGCATGTGGTCCTGCCCCCCAGTGCCCGGCGCGGAATCTACCTGACGATCCGCAAATTCAATCGCGACATCTTCGGGATGGAAGATCTGATCCACTTGGGAAGCATGTCCGAATCGGCCAAGGAATTCCTGGAGATCTGCGTCCGGCTGAAGAAGAACATCATCGTCGCCGGGGGAACGGGAACTGGGAAGACATCGCTGCTGAACGCGGTCTCCACGGCTATTCCCGAAGACGAACGCATCGTCGTGATTGAAGACAGTTCAGAATTAAGGCTGGCTCAGCCACATAGCATGTATCTGGAAGTCCAGCAGCCCGATGCGATGGGTCGCGGCGGAGTTTCCGTCCGTGATCTGTTCAAGGCGTCGTTGCGAATGCGGCCCGACCGCATCATCGTCGGCGAAGTCCGCGGCGGCGAAGCGTTGGATATGGTGCAGTCGATGATCAGCGGTCACGCAGGCAGCTTGACCACAGTCCACGCGACAACACCACGCGATGCGCTGATCCGGCTGGAGACATTGTCGCTGATGTCCGAAATCGAATTGCCCGTCTATGTCGCCCGAGCCCAGGTCGCGTCCGCGATCAACCTCGTCGTGCAACTAGCTCGCTATTCCGAAGACGGCTCACGCAAGATTTCGCGGATTACGGAAGCCTGCGGGATGGACGCCAACAACAACTACATCTTCCGCGATCTGTTCATCAATCGGATCAAAGGCCGCACGCCGCAAGGACGTTTGATTACCGACCTGGCCCCCGTCGGCGTGACCGCCACATTCGCCAACGAAATCAGTGAATACGGTCTAGAAAAATTGGTCAGCCACACACACGAACTTTGGAAAGAATAGCTTTCTTCTGAGCGGGGGGCGTAAGCCCCCTGGCCCGACGGTACACAACGATCTGCTTTGGAAAGAGTAAAACTCGTGACGGTGACGTTCTTGGGAGGGCGAGGCTCCTGCCGAGCCGCATGGTGATTGTGATACCATCGACAATCACGGCTCGGCAGGAGCCTCGCCCTCCCAGAGAATCCTGATCGGGTTGAACAAATAAGGAACATCCCATGAAGGGTCCCGGATACAAACTCGGCAACGATGTGCGTCGCACCTGGCGCTGTCCTGCCTGCAATCGCGAACGCAAATTGCTGGGCGACGTGACGACGCTGACTTGCTACTGCAAGCCCGAAGGGACGTTCATGGCCATCGTGTCCGAACGGACCGTCGCGCCACGTCCATATCAATCGCTCCACGAACATGAAGTCCGCTCATCCGAATTCGGCATCGACGACATGCCCGTGCTGCAGCCGCACCCGTCGTCGTTGCCGCCCGAACGAACAGGTCCGCGCCGGCCGCGTCCTGACGGGACGGGTTCGGAACCGACGATCAAGCCGCCAGCCGAAGTGGCCAAGGTTGAACCGCCTGCCAAGGCCATCGTCGAGCAAGCACTCCAGGTGGCTCCGCCAGCTCCTGAAACCAACATTCCACCTGAACCACCAATCGTGACCAAAGCCGAAGAACCGGCCGATGAGTGGGGCGAGGGAATTCTTTGACCGACTTGCGTATGATTCACGCCGCCCGCAATGGACGCGTTGGCGGTCCCTCGGCAGTTGAGTGCGATCACGGATGCAGAACGATCTGCTGATGGATTCGACCGGCTGCTCGCCGTATCCCTCCGAATCATCCTGCAGAATCCAATCTGAAAGAGACATGGCCTCTTCCGATATTGTCATTCGTGGTGCGCGCGAACATAACCTGCAAAATGTCAGCCTCACCCTTCCACGTAACAAACTGATCGTTTTGACGGGCGTCAGCGGATCGGGAAAGAGCTCGCTGGCGTTCGATACGCTCTACGCCGAAGGGCAACGCCGCTACGTCGAATCGCTGTCGTCGTACGCCCGCCAGTTCATGGGCCAGATGCCCAAGCCTGAAGTCGATTCGATCACCGGTTTGGCCCCCTCGATATCGATCCAGCAGAAGTCCAGCGGTCGCAATCCCCGCTCGACCGTCGGCACGATTACCGAGATCTACGACTACCTGCGCGTGCTCTTCGCGCGAGTCGGCCACCCCAGTTGTTATCAATGCGGTCGAGCCATCACCGCTCAGACGCGCGAACATATCCTCGACAGCATCCTGCGTTTGCCCGAAGGAACCAAGTTCCAGATGCTGGCCCCCGTCGTTCAACGGCAAAAGGGCGAGTTCAAAGATCTGTTCATCGACCTGTTGAAGCGAGGTTTCCTGAGGGCCCGTGTCGACGGCAAAGTGGTTCAGCTCACGGACGACTTGAAGCTCGACAAGCAGATGAAGCACTCGATCGATGTCATCGTCGATCGGCTGGTGGCGGGCAAGTCGACTCGATCGCGGGTCGCCGAAGCGATTGAATCGGCATTGAATCTGGCCCAACGTCGCTTGATCGTCTCGACCGAATCGGACTCTCCCGACGTAGACAGTGACGAAGCCCCCGCGGAAGCCAAGCGCAAGAAGGGGTCGAAGTCCAGGCCACGCGAAGAAGAGTTCGACGAAGACGGGGACACCGTTCCCCCGACCGCGGCTCACGACACGCTCTATTCGACAGACTATGCCTGCACCCACTGCGGCATCAGCTACGACCCGCCCTCGCCTCAACTGTTCAGCTTCAACAGTCCGCAGGGAATGTGTCCCGACTGCAACGGCTTGGGAGTGCGATTCGATTTCCGCAACGATCGCCTGGTCCCCGATGACACGTTGTCGATCCAAAAGGGGGCGATCGCGATCCTGGGGAAGCTCAGTTCGATCGGCAAATGGCGCAAGCACGTCCTGAAAGGAGTGGGCCGCGCCATCGAGATCGATCTGGAGATGGCCGAGGATTCGTTCTTCAAGCTGAAATGGCGCGATCTGCCTGAAGCAGCTAAGCAATTGTTCCTGTACGGTTTGGGCGCTCGCAATATCACGTTCTCGTATCGCCATTCCAAAGGCCTCTGGAAGCGAGGCGGAACGTATGCTGGCTTTATTCCCGAGTTGCTCGAAGAATACCGGACCACCCGTAATCCGATGCGACGCATGCAGCTTGAAAAGTACATGCACGAAACGGGCTGCTCGACCTGTCACGGCCACCGCCTGAACAAGCAGGCCAGCAGCTATCTCGTGACGTCGACCTCGTTGCCAGGATCGTCGACCAAAGAACCGGCGTCGTTGTCGTTGCCTCAAGTCTGCTCCCTAAGTGTCGTCGATGCCTGGGACTTCTTCGGGGAACTTGTCCTCGACGACACGGGCCGCTTCATCGCGACTGAAGTCTTGAAAGAGATCCGCGGACGGCTGGGCTTCCTGCTGCGTTGCGGCCTGGACTATCTGACGCTTGACCGCACCGCACCAACACTGTCAGGCGGCGAGACACAGCGCATTCGACTCGCGGGTCAGATCGGCTGCGGACTGGTCGGTGTCGTCTACATCCTCGACGAGCCCTCAATCGGCTTGCATCCACGTGACAACACGATGCTGCTGGACAGTCTGAAAGACCTGCGCGATCAGGGGAATACGGTCATCGTGGTCGAACACGATGAAGAGACCATGCAGGCCGCCGACTATGTCGTGGACTTCGGTCCCGGCCCTGGCGTTCGCGGCGGTGAGATCGTTGTCGAAGGTTCCGTCGATGACATGAAGAAGTCGGAACGCAGCCTGACCGGCGCGTTCTTGTCCGGCCGCCGCAAGATCGACATCCCGACAGTCCGTCGACCCGGCAATGGCTTGGCGATCGAGATCACCGGAGCAAAGCATCACAACCTAAAGGACGTAACGGCCC
>DASYEA010001010.1:0-5211 GCA_036499265.1 Schlesneria sp.
AGTAGGAATTCCCACCAGGATGATCGCCGTCATGCAATTTCATAGACCGCCCGATTGGCGTGCCCGTGGCGAGATCAAACAACAGCAATTCAGCCTCCGTCGCCACGACGACCACGCCAGAACCGGAGAATGGAACGCCGCTGACCGGCGCGACTGCCAATCTGGGCGCGATTCCCGGCACTTCAATATTCCACAATGGCGACTTGTCCCGAGCGTCCAGTGCGAAGATTCGCGACGATACGCTGCTTCCTTCTTTTGATTGGACTCCTGCCTCGACGACGATGACGGCTTGCGTCGCTTTTCCATCCGGCCTTGGGATCGACGCCAGTACCGCGTCGCCAAATTGTCGTCGCAAGTCTGTCTGTGAAGTCATCGTCTCGATCGTGTTACCGGCAGCATCTGTGAATCGAGCAGCCTGCCACCACATCGGTCGCCCGGTCTTACCAGAGACGGCGAACAGGCTATATCCCTGATGAAGCCGCCAGACCAGATCCGGAACGCCGTCATCATCTAGATCTGGCAGCGGCCGCAGTACTCGCAATTGCGGCTGGTTGGCGAACTTCCATCCAAACACAGTCGCACTCCACCACTGCAATCGCAGTTCCTCTGTGGGAAGTAGCTCCTTCAAAGCGGCGGATTTTAAAGAAATGTCTAGCGCCCAAATCTCTTTGCCCGTTGCTCCCGACAGGCGAGTCAGCAGATTCGGCTTGGCTCGACTCGTCGTCTGATCAGGCTCTGATATCGTTGGGGATTCGGGCAAGACCAGCAAATCCGTGCCCGCACCGAAATCGATCAACTCATAGCCGGTCATCGAATTGAGTGCGATCGAAGGGTACAACTCCGGGCGATCGATATCGACCGGTATTTCTCGGGTTGAACCACGATCCACAGTCAACCAACCGGTTTTGCTCAGTGATCCGCGACCGCTTGCGCGAAGTTGGTATTCCCCTTCCGGTACCTGCGCCGGTTGTTCGTTTGGAATCGTGAACGACGGTACAACCTTTTCGCCGCTCGCTGTCAGTACCTCACCGCTCAGCGGCCCCTCTTTCGTGGTGAGCGTCAATTGACCGTTGCGGGCATCGTTCTGCATCTCCCACCATTCAGTCCCACCGATCACAAGGGCCGCCGTCACAGCGACGGTGACAACCGTCGCTGCCAGCAATCGGCCATTCTGTTTCAGCCAGCGCCCAGTGCGCTCCACAACAGTGGCTCGCCGCGCTTTGATCGCGCGCCCTTCTTCGAAGGCACGCAAATCGTCGGCAAGGTCTCTCGCATGCTGGTACCGTTGCCCCGCATCCTTGCAGAGGCATTTCAGAATGATCGTTTCCAGATCACGTGGGACACCGGGCACGAGTTCGCGCGGCGGCTTCGGTTCAAGAGTTAAGATCTGCGAAATCACGACATGCGGTGAATCCGAATCGAATAGCGGTCGCTTCGTCACCAGTTCGTAAAGTGTCGCCCCTAAACTGTAGATATCCGTGCGATGATCGACAGGATGCTGCAACGCCGATGCCTGCTCGGGACTCATGTAGCGCGGCGTTCCCAGCAATGCACCGCACAGGCTGAGCGTGACATCGTCCAGACGCTTGGCGAGACCAAAGTCGGTCAGCCAGATGCGACCATCCAATCCTAGAATGAGATTGCCCGGCTTGATATCGCGATGCACGACGCCACGTTCGTGGGCATGCGACAAAGCGTCCGCCGCCTGCAGACCCCATTGCGCGATCGTTTTATTCGAAATCGGACCTGCGACCGAATCTTGGACCACCTCACGCAGACTGCGGCCTTCGATCAATTGCATCGCGTAATAGTGGATCGACTTCTCAACTCCGACCGCGAACACTGGCACGATGTTTGTATGATGCAACGATGCGATCGTTTCGGCTTCGCGCTGAAATCGCTTCATCGCCTCGGAATCTGCAACGGCACCGAACCGCAGTACTTTGAGAGCGACCTGCCGTTTCAACGAGATCTGCTCGGCTTCATAGACCACGCCCATCCCACCGCGACCGATTTCGCGAACAATGCGAAAATCAGCCAGCCGCGCGGGAATACCTTCCGTCGGTTGCACCGCACGATGGATGAACTGCAGACTCGCCAGACAGGCATCGATCTGAGACTGCAGCTCCGGGTGCGCAGCAATCAGAGCCTCCCGATCCACATCTTTACCCGCCTCAAGATGAGTCAGGCACTGCTCCATGAGTTTGACCAGAATCGATCCCGGCTCATCCTGTGCGGCGACGACCGTCGGAGACTCTGGATCAACGATGGAGGAATCAGGTTTGTTCATGGCGTTTTCCTGCGAACGAGATCACCGACGCTCCGAAAGGCCATCGAAAGCCGGTCCTCTAAGCGCCCTACCTCGATAGGCCTGAATCCCCAGAGACTGTCACTCGAATTCTGCCCCAGATTCCCAATTTCGATCCCATTTCGTAGTCCGCATCGCCTTGTCACTCACATTAACTTCTCTCGCCTGAACGGTTAGCATGGCGAACTCTCCAAGTTCAAACAGAGAATATCATGCTTGAATCGCCCACGGCACTCGCTTATCAACCACGGCTCCCGCGAGATAAATCCATCGGCATCGGTTGCATCGGAGCCGGCTTCATCATGGCCGACTGCCATCTGGTCGCCTATCGTCAGGCCGGATTGTGTCCCGTCGCGATTGCCGCCAGAGATCTCACCAAAGCGCAAGCGGTTGCTCAGCGACATCAGGTTGCCAGGGCCTACGCGGACTACCGCGAACTGTTGGCTGATCCCGAAGTCACGGTCATCGATATTGCAGTGCCCCCCGATATCCAATTGGAAGTCGTCCGCGAAGCCGTTCAGCACACCGACCACATCCGCGGCATTCTGGCCCAGAAGCCCTTGGGGATGAACTACGCCGAGGCCTGCGAGATTGTCCGCCTGTGCCGCGAGGCGGGGATCGTCTTGGCGGTAAATCAGAACATGCGTTATGACCAGTCGGTCCGCGCCTGCAAATCGCTGCTGGCTCGTGGCGATCTTGGCGAGCCGATCCTCGCCACGATTGATATGCGAGCGATCCCGCATTGGATGCCGTGGCAACAGCACCTGGGTTGGGTCACACTTCGCATCATGAGCATCCATCATCTGGACACATTGCGATTCTGGTTCGGCGACCCGGTCCGCGTGTTCGCCAGTATTCGGCCCGACCCGCGCACGAAGTTTGCGCACGAAGATGGGATCTGCCTGTACATCCTCGAATATGCGAATGGCCTACGAGCAATGAGCTGCGATGACGTCTGGGCAGGACCATCTCGCGAGGGTTCAGCGGCCGACATCGGCATCAAATATCGGATCGAAGGGACGACCGGGATGGCTCGCGGAACGATCGGCTGGCCAAGCTATCCCGAACGGACCCCGAGTACACTCGACTACACAACGACAGCCTCGGCAATGTGGCATCAGCCGCGCTGGAACGAAGTCTGGTTTCCCGATGCCTTCGTCGGGCCGATGGCTCAGTTGCTGTGTGCTTTGGAAGACAACGTCACGCCGGAGATCAGCGGGGAGGACAATTTGCAAACGATGGCTCTTGTCGACGCCTGCTATCTGTCAGCGAAGGAACATCGCGCTGTGGAACTGTCCGAGATCTTGAAAAACGGTGCTGCGTGAACGGCGATATTTACTCACTGATTTTTGCGATCGTCTTCGTGCCGATGATGGTCTTAGGTTGGCTGCTGATTCTGGATCGGCTTCGCATTCGTCGTGTTCGCCGCGCCTATTCGAAACTGACTGTCGAAACACGCGATCAGATTCTAAACTTGATCGATCAGGCAGGACGCGAAAGATTCGCCTGTTCAGTCTTGGTCGCGGACACTCCAAATTCCGATCCGAACTCTGCAGATGTCACCGCTACTCGCTACGGTGGCAGCCCCTACGCCGAAGCCGGCGAGACTTGGCCAGACGTGGCAATTGGCAAGCCGACGCCAGCCGACTTCCTGATCCAAGTTCGATTGGACGAGACATTCTCGGCACCGTGGGTGGGACGACTGGTCGTCGTGTTCAATCGCTTTGATGTCGAACAAACAGTCCGATGCTATGCGACCCCATCCGCTCAACGATCAATAACTTTGCTTGGCGGGCCCGCGCTGCAGAAGGAATGGAGTCTGCTGCCGGTTCGGATTCCGATCCAAATCGGAGTCGAATCATCAACTGCCGAACCGCAGGAAACGAATCCGGCCCCGGCAGGCTTACTCGACTATGATCCGGTGGTCCTCTTGGAATCAGTCCCGGAACTAACTCCCTTATTGATCGCACGGACATCAAAACCGGCGGACCTATTGGCGGCCATCCTGGCACCGAACCACGCGAGCTACGGGTTCGAGTTATCCGATCTGGTCCAATTGGGAGGCCAGCCAGTCTGGCTCATCGAAGACGCAGGCCCCCGGCTTTGCCACCACTGCGGAAAAGCGATGCGATTCCTGTTTCAATTCGGCGACCTCAACGGAGGGATCGCGTTAGGTGACGCTGGCGTCTGCTACGTCTTCGGCTGTGACGAGCATCCAGACGACCCGTTCGGGATCGTTCAGATGAGTTGATGAGCGTCACTGTTTTCTGAGCGCGGGGCGTAAGCCAACTAACGCCCCCGCTCAGGAAAACCATGTCTCTCAACTCGCTGGTGGTGGCGGAGGCGGCGGCGTGACAGCTCGCTGAAACAGTGACGACCAATCAGGGATCTGTTCGGCGGCTGTCCAACCGCTCAATTGCGGCGCCCACAACAGCGACTTGTTAGTAATGCGACCCGCTTGAATCCCTTGCTGAATCTGCTCGGGCGAGAACGGTCCTTGAGTCTGTCCATTCACAGCCACATGCCAGGCAGGCGGTGGTGGCGGAGCGGGTGGACCGCCCATCGGAGCCCCGATACCAGGAGCCGACATCATTCGACCGGCCATGGCCACGCCCATCCCCAATCCTAAACCTTCGCCGCCACCACCATGAGTCGCCGATTCTCGCATGGCTTCACCCAGCGAGTACTGCTGGAACTTCCCCATGTCGCCGATGACACCCATGCTGGTCCGCGTATCCAGCGCCTTTTCGACCGCTTCAGGCAGCGAGATGTTCACGATGAACATCTGAGGAATCTCGAGTCCGTACTCATCGTCAACACGCTCTTGCACGTACTTACGCAGTTCTTCGCTGAACTCGCGATAGTGAGCCGCCAGGTCCAGCGCGGCGATTTGTTTCTCGGCG
>DASYEA010001011.1:0-3579 GCA_036499265.1 Schlesneria sp.
GTCACCGCCTTGATTGTACTCGGGAGCAGAAGCGAGAATATGATCGACCATGCATCGGGCTGCGGCCGAAGCTGTTCGATCCTCGTACGTTCTCCCGCAGATTAATGATGCCTGCAACGACTGACTTCGGCGGCTTATGCCGATGATATCGATGGAGCTGTCTACCTTGCCAGCATGGCGTGCGCTGTCAAGCATGTCAGGCTGTGCCTGATCGAACAACGCAAGGCTCGCTGCTAGCGTTTTCTTGAATCGCCCTTCGGCTCTGGACTGGGCCGCGCACTCCGCCGTGCGGCAGGGTGGCCGTCGCGACTCGTCTGATGCTGCGACGACCTTGTCGAGGATTCCAAGAACGTGGCCTACTCGGCCTGGATGTCGTGTCGGGCCGAAAAAGGGACGCGGACCAATACGTCTTGCGTGGAGAGGTTGCTCGTGATTCGCTATTACGGCGGTTGCGAGTGATCGAAAGCATTGAGGGGCTGAGATGTGATTGAGACCAAGCTTGGTCAGCGAACGGCGGGACTCGTCGTCCTGGGGGTTGGATGTGCCTCTCTGGTGTGGATGCGAGACATGGCAGCCAGGGAGGGGCGATTCATGATTGCTCCTGCTGTGGCGTCGCCTGCGTTGATCACGATCGGTATTGGGTTGTTGCTGTGCCCGATTGATCCTCGGCGTTTGCTGAGAGGTCGCGGGGTAAGCAGTGCGGAGGTGCTGAGAGACCTGCCTCTCGTCTGGCGAGTGATCTTGATCGCCGGGACCATCTTAGGTGTGGCGAACGGCCTAGCGATGCAGTTTCTGTGACGATGCGATGGCATTGTCGAGGTCGCGAATGGGCCGGCCCCACAGGCAATGCTGTGAAGCATTTTTTCGTTTAACCGCGTGGGCATCGCCCCGAGCAGGACTGCTTTCTCGAAGCCCCCGTTTCCTCAAGCTGTGTTTGCGATCAACGTTGAATGAGCTTCAACCGGGCTTCCCGTTGGTCCAGCCTCGGTGACCCGTCCGCGTGTCGAAAAAGTGCAATTGCGTAATTTTGCCATATTCACATAATCCGCGGCGGCGTGGTCAATTCGTTCAGTTTCGGCCGCTTTTCGATAAGGACGAAAGTTGTCGTCATGAATGATTTCTCTGCACGACTTTCAACGACGTCCCACCATTCGGGGCAAGCTGAGCATTCGCTCCATACGGCATCCCCTTTCAGACGGGATATTGCCGGTCTTCGAGCGTTGGCCGTCATTCCCGTCCTGCTTTACCACGCTGGAGTGCCGTTTCTTTCCGGCGGCTTCGTTGGCGTGGACGTGTTTTTCGTGATCTCGGGCTTTCTGATCACGACGACCATGATCAAGGATTTGTCGCAAAATCAATTCAGCCTGGCGACGTTCTACGAAAGGCGAGCGCGACGAATTTTGCCAGCCTTGATGGCCGTCGTTTTGTTCTGCGTCTGGGTGGGACCAAGTTACTTGCATGCCGGGACCGGCGAAAGCTTCGCCAAGTCATTGATTTGGCTGGCCTGCTTTTCTTCCAACATCTATTTCAAGCAAGAATTCGGCTACTTTGATGCAGATGCGATCACAAAACCGCTCCTGCACACCTGGTCACTTTCGATTGAGGAGCAGTTTTATCTGCTCTTCCCGATCCTATTTGCGGTTCTCTGGAAATACTCGAAACAGTACGTCGGCATTTTCGTTGCCGGGATCGCTTTAATCTCGTTCGCGATCAGCGTTCGCGGCGTGAGCAACGATCAAGTCAGTGCATTTTACTTTATCCAATATCGAGCATGGGAACTGGCACTGGGATCGCTCCTGGCTTGTGCCAATCGTCCGGGAATTTCTTTCCGCATTCCCGCAGGATCGCGTTCTTCCCGCGAAGTCGTTGCATTTCTCGGTTTGATCAGCATTCTCATCCCGTGCCATCTCTATACCAAACACACTCATTTCCCCGGCATTGCCGCACTTCCGCCCTGTGTGGGAGCGGTTGCCATCATCTGGGCCAACAGCAACGCTGGGACCATCGTCGGGCGATGCCTTTCGATTTGGCCATTGACTGCGATCGGGGCCATCTCTTACTCGTTGTACTTGTGGCACTGGCCGCTCTTGGTCTTTGCCAGACTTCGCCATGGCGAAGATCTTTCAGTGAGTGCGAATTGTATCGTCCTGTTAATCTCAGGTGTATTCGCGTGTGTATCCTATTGGTTGATTGAAACACCCAGCCGAAATCGCAGATTTCTCCCTGCTCGAAAGTATGTCTTGTCTGCGGCCACGGCCGTGCTGGTCGTCTTCGGTGCGACAGGATTCCATTTGGCTAGTCCGGCGCATCTTGCACTTCTAGCGGATTCGTCGAATGCCCATCTGCTGGATAGGCCGAAAGGTATCAAATACCCAAAATCGGCAGTTACCGATTATTTTGACGTTAAAGAAGGCATTCGTGTTTTTAGAAATGGCGATCCCACGAAGGCGGGGATACTGCTCATTGGCGACAGTTTCGCCAATCAATGGCAAAATGGCCTGGAGACATTTGCCGCTGCAGACAATACTACTTATTATGTTCAGGCGGTTGCCAACTGTGTTCCACTTATTGACACTCATATACCATATGTCGATAAACAATATAAAATTCCCGGCAAACTGAGAAATGCGTCATTTGGAAAGTTGCTCGACTCAGTCAACGTCAAGCACGTAATCCTTGCCGGAGCCTGGCAACATTACGTCAACGACCGTCCGAACGTTCAAGAACTAGCCGCATTGTGCACGGGTGACGAATCGTCAACCACTGCCGATCAATTACAAAATATGGTTACGCGGAAACTCGCTGACACGATCAGATTCTTCAATGAACGAGGTTGCAAGGTGTGGGTGTTGCTTGAGCCGCCTCTATATGACTTCAGCGTTCCATTGAAATTGGCAGCATTGGTGAGAGCGAAGTCGCCGGTGAGCGACAGCTTTATGGCGAAGGACGAGGCGTTACGACGTCGTAAAACTGCGGTAAACCTGATCTCAGCCGTTGTGCAGAAGTTCGGTGAAAGTGAAGCGGCAATCCTCGATCCCTTCGAGCTCTTTTGTTCGGGTGATCACTGCTTCACGGTGCATGACAATTGGTCATTGTATTACGACTCGATGCATCTTTCCTATCACGGCAGCGTGTTCGGGAGCAAGGTATTCCAGCCGATTGCCGAGCACATGAACGATTCTCAACTCCGCCCGCAGCCGGCTGGGGCAGAATCCATTGAGCCCATCCGAGCACAAACTGCGGACAGATCGACGTCATTAATCCGTTGACGGCAGCAAGACGCTTCTGGCCAAGCTCTAAATGAGAATGTGACGAAGATTTACTGAGTACCAAAGTCACTCTCTGGTCAGCCCACCGGAAATGCCATGACATCCTTATATGCCTTGTAGCAAGCATAGCAAGACGGTTTCCGCATATTGGATTTCGTCGATTTCCCGCAGAGATGGCAGAATTTCTCTTCGTAGTCTGGGTTTTCGAACTGCTTCCATTTTGGATAGCACTCTTTGCACAGCGGGTGCATTGGGTCTGGGTTCACTGTGACGTGGCAGCGAATACAGTAGCCCACATCAGCCGACGCGG